>JBCBDH010000280.1:0-7751 GCA_038529855.1 Bacteroidota bacterium
TTCCTGAGTATCGGGTTATTTACTATGAATCTCTAAATGATAATACACCTGACACGGAAAACATAGCTAAGCTTTACCGCAAACGCAATGATCAAATTGCGGGCTATACCTCAACAACAGCTGGTGGTGCCAGATGGAACTTTGCCTTACCAGTAGTCAATCACACTCAACAAGAAGTTGTATTTAGTGCTCCCGCAGAGAGTACCAATACAGATCAATGCCGACCCACCATCCCTATTCCTAAAAATGGAGGAGAGCTAGACTATAAACCAGGTGGAAAGAGTGAGGAGTATTTGAGTATTACCGAAACGCCAGCTTATGCACATTCCTATTTATTGACTTCCATCTTTGGCGTAGACTATATCGATGCCAATGGCAATGGTCCTGATGATGAAGATTCTGGATATTGGTTGAATATAAAGTACTACAGAACCCATGATGCCACTACGCCCTACAAATGGCGGGCGCCCTATCTAGGTGCCAATTATGTGGCTGGACTCAATAATAAAGCGGCAGATAATAAAGGATCTTTTCTTTACGGAGAACGAGATCAATATTTGCCAGCCAAATTAGAGACCAAAACCCATGTTGCAGAATTTTTCTATTCCAGTCGGAAAGATGGTCGAGGAGCCAATGATTGGTTGCAAGATGAAAACAGCAGTAGTATTGCAGCAGGGGCTTATTCTTATAAGCTGGATAAGGTCATTATCTACTCTAAATTAGAGAGTGTTGACGAACCTATGAAGACGGTTCATTTTAGATATGCAGGATACAATTATGACGATAATAATGATGGGGTCAATGACAACCTTGGTGCTTCACTTTGTCCAGGGGTTCCCAATAATATAGACAACTTCAGCGGTGCCTGGAATCCCAATGGCTCAGGTGGTAAGCTTACCCTCAAGAAGGTCTTTATGACCTATGAAGACAATACCAGGGGTCGATTGACTCCCTACGAATTTGATTACAATAATGGCGACTATTCTGCCAGGTACAATCCCTACGAATTTGATCGCTGGGGAACCTATAAACCCAATCCCAATCAGGTCACCGACAAATGTGCTAACATTTATAATCCCTATGTCGACCAAAATGATCCCAATATTAATGACAATGTGATGGCCTGGCATTTGAGCAGCATTAAGCTGCCATCTGGTGCTGAGATTAGTGTTGATGTTGGACGCGATCACTATGGCTATGTACAGGACCGCGTCGCTACGCAGATGTTCAAGATCACCAGTTTTGGCGATACACAGGCTAATAAGATAAGTAAGGATAAAGATCCCGCAGCTGAAAAAAGACGGGTATACTTTAGCTTGGAAAATCCCATTCCTGATGATGCAAATGCTGATACGGAATTAGCTAAATATTTTGAAGACCTCTATCAGGTTGCTAGAAATGGGCAGGTGTACAAACAGATTTATTTTAAAGTAAATCTGGATGTTGCCAATCGAGGAATCAATGAAGATGTGGCGGGCTATGCAGAGATGAAAGAAGATGCCTTTGGCTTTGATAATGGCTCCTTAAATGGAAATGGAGAATACACCAGAGCTTATGTCGAACTCGAACCTTTCCCCATCCCTGTAAAAGGCAAAAATTATCATCCGATTTTGATGACGAGCTGGCAGTTTGTCAAAAATAATGCCCCTGATTTATTGTTGAATTACGATTTGGGCAGTCGCCCTAATACCGAAAAAGCCAAGGCCAAAAAGGTCAAAAAGCTAAAAGACAAATTCAATAATTTCTTGACGGCCTTTAAGTCTTATTACATCAATTGTAGAGACAAAGATTTTGGTCGCACAGCTGATTTGAGTAGGAGTTATCTTCGCCTCAACACACCAGATAAAATGAAATATGGTGGTGGTGTACGAGTCAATAAAGTAAGTATAAAAGACAATTGGACGGATGAGCTTACGCCAAACTATGGTAATGTCTATGAATACGAAACCGAAGAAATGGTTTATGACCCAACCCTACAAAAAATGGTGCCCACGGGCAATAAGATTAGTAGTGGGGTGGCCGCCAATGAACCTTCCGTAGGAAATGATGAAAATGTACTAAAGTACGCCAAGCAATACACAGAAGACCTGCGTTTGCGAACGGATAATTTACAGACATTTGAATACCCCATCAACGAATCTTACTATCCTGGAGCAAGCGTTGGTTACAGCAAGGTGACAATGAAAACCCTAGCTACGGATTATGCCATCAAGCGTAAGAAAAACGAAACACTACCTCCAAGCGAACAGATTCCACTTCCTGAAGAGTACAACAGCCTTCCAGCTCCTTTGCCAGATGGCTTTCATACGACAGGTATGTCCGTTAGTGAATTTTATACTGCCCGTGATTTTCCCATCATCACTCGCGAAACACACAACCTGGATGCTTCCAATCCCTTTAAACTAATCGTCATTCCATTCATCGGTCAGCTTCGCAATGACCATTACTATGGCTCACAAGGCTATTCCATCGAGCTAAATAATATGCATGGAAAACCCTACAAGACGACCAATTATGGAATGGATAAGGACAATCAAATCATCGACACCCCACTCGACTGGGTTCGCTATGATTATCAGTTTGATGAAGAGGTTTACACAGAAGGAGGCAAACAAAGAATCCGAAAAATATTGAATAATAACTTCACCGTTATTAAGGACGATGACCCAGCAGCAAGTAATGTCGAGGAGGAGATTGCAGAGATTGGTGTAGACCGAGAGATGTTTATGGATCTTCGTGAATCTGATGTGCTATCTATCAGAGGAGGGGTAGATGTCAATACCGATATTCTTTGGATTGGCCCATTCCCTATTCCTGCATTTGTGCCTTGGCCAGAGATTGGAGAGGATCATACGAATGTAAAAACAGCGGTGACAAACAAGGTGATTCGTCGATCAGGTATCGTTAAGCAAATCGTTGCTAATGATGGCCAGTCATTACTTACAACAGAAAATCTAAAATTTGACCCCTACAGTGGGACACCATTATTGAGTAGAGTCAATAATAATTTTGGAGACCCCATATACAGTTACAAGGTTCCAGCACATTTTGGATATGAAGGGATGGGACCTGCTTATGAAAATGCAGGACTCAAGTTTCAAGGCAGTATTTCCGCCACAGCAAATAGTTGTAATGGATATTTTGAAGTGACGCTCAGTGGCGCAGATAATGGGGTCTTGGATAAACTTTATGAAGGCGATGAATTTATAGTCAGTAATAATGCGACAGATATACAAGTCGACATTAGCGACTTTCCGCCAAGTGTGAGCGTATTGCCAGCCAATCAAGCCATCACACGAGCCACGCTGGTCATCAAGGAAGAAAATACTGGACTCACTCGACTTTATTTTGATTTTGATGACCAAAGCAATCTGAATACTTCCCCTGACAATACCTTTTACCTGGTTCGATCAGGTCGTAGGAATTTGATGGCTGCGAATATTGGAAATATTACCACGGTCTCAGTAGACCCAACCGTCAACAGACAGGCAGCAGTGGCAGGAAATGATTTGGCTACGATTAGAATCCCAAGCTCCTCCTCTGCATCGACAAGCCAACAAGTGGATGTGGATTACAAAACAATAGATCAGGTTGTGTCTGCAAAAGCGATCACCTATAATGACCTTTGGGAAGGGGTAGAGGATTGTGACGATACGGAAGCGCTTAATCCTTATCGAAGCGGAAAGAAGGGAATTTGGCGACAGCATAAAAACTATACTTATGTTGGTCAGCGAGCACCTGTTCCAGCGGGAAGTAGTAGTCCTGTAGCGATGGATATTTCTCAGGATGGGACCTTGGATGATGTACCCATATTTGATCACTCCAATCCTTTCTTTAATTATTGTCCTGGTACGGAAAACTGGCGACTGGAAAGCGAAGCAAGCAAATATGGCTATGGAGGAGAAGAATTGGAAAATAGAAATATTACGAATCAATACAGTGCCGCCCTCTACGGATATAATGATAACCTGACAACGGCTTTGGCGACTAATGCCCGATACTTTGAAATTGGGTATGAAGGATTTGAAGAATACACAGATGAAATATTTGAAACAGAAGATGAAGTTGCGCTTGGTGATTTTGGACCCATCAATTCAGGTAATATTGATCTATTCTGTACAGGCGAAGTCAGAACCCTTACCGAATCTTACAATATAGTAGGTGGCTACAGTGGAGGAAGTTATATCACCATTGATCAACCCTATCATAATGGCATACAAGCCGCTGATGAGATTACCCTAGCGCTCATTGATGAAAATGGAAAACAATACTTGGTTGAAACGACGGTCACAGGAATATCAGGCACGAATGCAAATGATTACAATATGCCCGATCTCGCAGGAGGTCAGATATCAGTACTGCAAATTGATAATAGTGCGGTATGCGGACTTCCATCTGGACAGGTCTTTTCTGGACGAGTAAGCCTAGAATATTGTAATACCTATGATTCTAACTCAGGTGTATGTGATGCTACGCAAGTAGGCTATTACTATCGCTTCTGGGGCTTTTATGGGGATTATATCTTCTGTATCGCTGATTTGTTGGAGTGGTGGCAACTTGCAGGGACGACCGTTTCTATAAACGATCCCATTACCACAGATATACAAAGTTTGGTAGATGCAATGAATACTTATTACCCTGAGGGGCAGTGGGTTCCACGACCAGGCTATGATTATCATATTATGTCTACTAATCCCAACCTGAATACTTCAGACTTAGGGGCGATAAAAGTTTCAGGAGATAATGATAATGGCAATGGGCTTTATTGTGCATTATCCACCCACCTAAGATCCTTTAGTGCTTCCGTCAATACCGTATTTATTTCTGATGAAGTTGCCCATACTGGTCGCAAGAGTCTAAAGGTACAGGAGGGAACTGCCAAGTTCCAACAAAAATCAATGAAGCTTGTAGAGGGTAAAAAATATGTGCTAAGCGCTTGGGTCCATCGTCCCAATACCGTCAAATACGACTATGCTTCTACAGGTATTAAGGTTCGAGTAAGAATGGCTAATGACGGCAATTCTTCTACTCAGGATGTGATTGATTTTGTACCTGAAGGACCCATTATTGAGGAGTGGCAAAGAGTGGAAGGCGTCTTTGAATACAATGGGGAAAGCTGGTGGTTGGAACTGGTTGGTGGAAGCATTCCCGCTTACATTGACGATCTGCGGATCTTCCCAATGACAGGTAATCTAGAGACCTATGTATACGATCCTCAAAGCTATCGACTTACGGAAATACTAGACGCGAATAATTACTTCGCTCGCTACATCTACGATAGTGAAGGCCAGCTCATTATTACGAACAAAGAAACAGAAGAAGGGATCAAAACCATTCGCGAAAGCCATACTTACCTAAAATCAACCGCTAATTTTTAAGTAAGTCTATTTCCTAATTGAAGAAAAAAATGACAATGAAACCGATATACCGTTTTCCATTTTGGTATTTGCCTTTGTTGGTCTTCTCCTTGCTTGGCATGGAAGGTATCGCACAGGATTATAAGGCAGATCTAGAAAAGATGTACCGCATCTACGAAAAAGCAACAGATGTGTACATGAAAATGCGGATTCGCGCCTACACTAATGAACAGCCGACCCAAGCTCTTTTTGAGAAAAAGGCTACCATTCGAAAGCAAGGGAATAATTACCTCTATGACTTGGATGATTCCAGGATGTTGATCAATGACAGATACCAAGTCATTGTTGATCGTTCGGAGAAAATGATCCTTTTGGAAAAAAGGGAAGCGGAGCCCGAGCAGCAATTAGGCCAATGGCGAACACCTGAGCTGGATTCTATCTTAAGTAAACATCCCAATGTTGAATATAAAGGAATTGAAGAAGGGGGGAAATGCTATGTCGTAGAGGACGGCGAGCAGATGATCAAGAAAGTAAAAGTGATTATTGATCAGGATTCTGGTCTGCTCAAAAAACTGACCTATTGGTACAACGACCAGTTTTATCTTCAGCAAAACGGCTTTGTCATTATTGACTTCAAAGAGGCGAATGTCAATCCCGAATTTGCCGAAAATACCTTTTCTGAAAGTCAATTCATTCAAAAGAAAGATAAAGAGTTCCTGCCTGTTTCCACCTATAAAAATTACGAAATCGTAAACACGGTTGATTATGAGTTTTAAGCAAAATAAGATGCCCACTTTTATGGAAAAATATTTTACCATTGGTTTTTACCTTGGGGTACTATTATTTTTCGCTTCCCCTGATCTCCATGCTGGAGACCCAGATATTCCAGGCTTGATCCACAAAGCATTTGTCGATCGTGCCGAACTGGAACCAGATTTTATCCAGAATGGAGAGAGTATGATTATGCTGGTTGATCCCAATTGGGATGAGACCCCCGCGACCTTAGACTATGGAGTCAAGCGGACCGCTATTGTCAATTTGGTTTATAGTCGAGAAGATTTGACCGATATTGCTGGGGAGAAGTTTTGGTATGAAATCAGTTATGAGCTGCAAGATGCAGATGACAATTTGATCGGCAGCGGAACGCTACAAATCAAACAGGATGAATCAGATGCTGTCTACGAGCAGCAGGAGCGCTTTTTGATTGGCGACATCGTGGAGCTACACCTCAAAATCACTGATATCAAAGCTTGTCTAAATGGTGCCTTTCCCTGTAGCGATCCCGCACAGGTCATCATCCCAGAACCTACCACAGATATTGCAACGGATATCCGCGTAGAACTCGCTATGGCAGTTCAAAAGTATTATGAGTTTGCTCAAAGTGCCCCAGGTATTTACAAGCAGGATTTTTATACTTATCAGCAGGAAAGTCGCTCGGAAGTTGCCTGGTCCTTTATGCCTGGAGCAGAGGAGTACGAGTTGGAATATTTCTTTTGGGATAGGGAAATGGGGCAACCAGATATTTCAGAGTCCAATATGGATGAGTTTTTTCGGAATGCTGTTCGAATAAACACCTGGAAAAACTGGTACGCGTTGGATTTATCCTATCCAGAAGGTTGGATATTTTATCGGGTGCGGGCAGTAGGACGATTTATCCAAAATGTCAATGGGAATTATACGTACAGGAAATATGGGCAGTGGTCTACATTCAATTACACTCGAATGTTTCATCCCAACAACCCACCCGTAGGTGACACGGAGCCCTTTGAGTATAACTATTCATGGCAATTTACTACGGAATTCTCTGAGGATGGAAAATCAAAAAAGACCATCAATTACTACGATGAGACAATGAGGAGTCGACAGGCAGTTACCTATATGAATGATGCGGAAATTGCTCTGGTTGCAGAATCAGATTATACCATTGAAGGAGATAATACCTTAGGGATTCAACCAGCACCTGCAGGCGGACCCAATGATCACAACCTCTTTTTCAAACCTGCTTTCAATAAGGCCGTCAATCCAAGTACGGGCGCATTGGAAGCGTACAACTTTTATCATTTCGATCGCCAGCAAGGGGCTACAGGTTTATCCAATAGCTCGGGAGCGGGTCAGTACTATTCTTCGGCCAATACCTCTGATCACATCCATCGAGATTATGTCCCAGATGCCAATGGCTTCCCTTTTACGCATCAGCGAAAAATGAGGGATAAGAGAAATCGACTCCACGAACAAGGCATGTTGGGCGAAGCTTTTCAGTTGGGAGGAGGACGTGAAACCAAGCACTTCTACCTAACGGCATCTGAAACGGAACTGCGGCGTCTGTTTGGTAAAAATGTGGGCTTGGCTGAACACTATGTCAAACAAGTGCTTATCGACGGAAATGGACAGGCT
>JBCBDH010000281.1:0-7703 GCA_038529855.1 Bacteroidota bacterium
TTTTGGAATACTTTAATTGGTGATTTATTTTATGTGGTTGTTCTGTTTGAGGGTTTTGAATTGGTGAGCCGCCGCTATCCTCAGTTGGCCTTTCAGCAGCATGGCTAAATCTCCTGCTGACAAAAATACTTTTATACTAGGGCGAGATTACTACATAGATAAAGGACGCTATGTATTTACCGCACTCTATCTAGAAGAACGGGGTTATTGCTGCAAGAATGCTTGTCGACACTGTCCTTATGGCTTTAGAAAGAAGGTAGAAGACTAAAAGCTCTGCTGCTCCATTGATTTGTACTTTAGGGTACTTCCATCCTTAAACTGAATCGCTTTTTCGGTCCATGCACTCAAATTGGCCAATTCTTTAGTTGTCATTTGTTTGGTATAAATGCGTTTTTTCTTCAGATCATAGACCTTTATTTGGCGAAGTCCATTGTCCTTTTGCGTGCTTCGACTAGACTGGGTTAGACTCGCCTTCGCTCGCGTCCGATCTATTTTTTCCTTATTGGGCTCGCTCTTAGGCACTTGCGCTACCTCTTCCTCTACCCTATAAGCCACCATCCAAAAGCGCTCACTAATCTGCTGTCCCCCACCATTAATCCCAGGGTCATCAAATAAGAAGTTACCCGAACTTGTGGCGTAAACCCGTGTCAGGCTATCGTTTCGCATAAACAGCAACTGTGCATCATCTGATAGGGAGAAATTTTTGAAAAAAGGCTGATTCTCCAATAACAGCTCTTGCTCAATCTGCCCTAGTGTATCAATAATAAAAACCTTGGAATGCTGTTTTTCACTGGCCAGCATTACATTGTAAACCACCATCGTATGGCTGGCAATGGCATTGGGGCGGGTTTCGATAGTCACCAGCAGTTGATCATTTGCCTGCTTGGATTCCTTAGCCGTCATCCCAAAGATACCCTCCAGTATCCTCGCCTTATCAGCCCGACTGATTCGATCCAAATCATAGCTATTCCCAAAACAGTGTTTGATGGGCGAACGCGTTTTCATGGCCTGTTCCAATTTGGGATAGCGGTATTGATTAAAGGGATTGCGCTGGCAAAGATCAAAAAAGGGAACATTGCGTTGACCATATAAGGCTCTGTATTCAATACGGTCGGGAAACTGATCGCCGTTGAGATCGCGATAGACAAAGGGGCCATTTTCAGATAGCCCAAATTGGCCAAAAGCCTGTATAGATAGACCAAGAAACAGCCCAATAAGTAATCTCGTATTCATACCAAAGCAGGTTTTGCTGCCCCAATAACGATAAAAGACAGCAAATAGATGTCTGATTGGGGGTAAAAATTAGCCTTCCAGCCATTTCCTAAACTCTGGCGTCTTATTGGCACTGGTCAGCAGGGTTTCGGGAAGGTGGTTCATCTTCACCGACAATTTATTTTTAAAATGAGGCTCGATCTTTTCCACGAAGTCAATATTGATGATTTGGCTTCGATTGATGCGAAAAAACTTGCCAGGATTAATTTTTTCTTCGACCTGGCTTAGCCCCTGATTGATGACGTGTTTATGGCCCTTGGCATCATAGGCAAAACAAAAATCGCCATTGGCTTCAAAACACATAATCTCTCGGGTTTCGATGAGTTTGATTCCTTCTTTTTTCTTGATGATGAAGCGTTGTTTATAGGATTTCTCACTGGCATGGAGCAGATCCTTTAGCTCTTTGAGTACTTGATCATCGAGTTGTTGCTGTTCCTCTTGTTTGTTAAATAATAAGCGGTATTTATCAAAGGCTTCGCGAAAATTATCCAGGTTGTAGGGTTTGAGCAGATAGGCGATGCCATTGGTTTTGAAAGCTTGCAGGACGTATTGATCAAAAGCGGTGCAAAAGATGATAGGGCAAGTGACCTTGATCTCTTCAAAAACTTTAAAGGAGACCCCATCCAGCAATTCGATATCTGAAAAGATTAGATCGGGCTGTTGTTTTCTTTGCAAGAGCAAGCGGGCTTCCTGAATAGATCGCGCCCAGCCAATAATTTGAGCTTCTTCGATTTCGGCATGTATAAAACCCAGCAGTTTTTCGTGGGCGGGAATTTCGTCTTCAAATATCAAAATATTCATACTAAGCCACTTGTTTGATCATAGGTAATTCAACCATAAATTGCTCTTTGGTCTCGATGCGAATATCCCGATCGCTCAGGAGTTTGTAGCGACTTTTGAGGTTATTGAGCCCCGTTCCCATGGATTCCACCTCTTGCTTTTTGGGCCGCAGATCATTACTAATGGAGATGAATTGATCCGTAATCCCAATCACGCTGTGAACGGGTCTTTCGGCACTGGCTTGGTTGTGTTTGACAATATTTTCCAATAGGGTCTGCAAAGCACCAGGGGGAATCAATACGGGATCATCGCTATTTCTTTCGTCGACGATTTCAAATTGATACGCCTTTCCATATCGACTTTCAATGAGGAACATGTAATTTCGCGCAAAATCCAATTCCTCTTCCAGCAGCACTACTTCCTGATCTTGGCTAGAAATCAGATAGCGATAGAGCTGCGACAATTTATTGATGTAAACCTTGGCCATTTGCGGATCGGAATCAATCAAGGCATCTACCGTATTGAGGTTGTTGAATAAAAAATGAGGATCGATTTGAGATTTTAACCAACGCAATTCGCTTTCTTTTTTTTCTTTTTCCAATTTGAGATAATTGACCTGCGCATCAAAGACCTTCTTCCCCAAAACAAAGGTGGCCAATATTCCCGCACTTTCTACCACTGTCACAAATCCATAGTAGAGATAGATAAAGCTCAACGGGTTGCCATTACAATTTCCCACAGAGCAATAAATATTAATCGATATAAAGCCAGTAACAAAGAACAGTAAAAGGATTAAAGTGAGCAGCGTAAAGTACCTCTTTTGGGTCAAATACCTGGGAAACAATACAAATACAATCATATAAACCGAAAAAGTATCAATCAACACATAAGTAATCACTTCTACATACAGCGTCGACATCTTTTCGTACTCCTGATAGTCGGCCATACTCAAGGGAATAGAGAAGGCATAAAAGAAAAGAACGAGGTAGATATCGGAACGAGTCAGTTTAAAATTCATTCAATGCCGATTTTTTCAGCAATTTAGTTTTTTTCTAAGATACAAGTAATTCCAGGGGCTTCATCTCTATTTTTACAAGCTGATTCCGCATCCTCTGTCGTCAGTTTGTACTTAGATACTTCGATTACGCTGCCGTCAGTATCAGAGGTACAGGTGCATAGCCAAGTTTTTTTGCTGCAGGCACTTAGGCTGATGAGGAGGCCAAAGAGGAATAGTAGGGCGACAGATTTTTTCATGGTTTTGGTATTAGATTATTTGGTGATGAAAAATTTGGCTTATTGTAAGAGGGTGCTTCTAGCAACTGTCGGACGGACTTCTAGCAACTGTCGGACGGACTTCTAGCAACTGTCGGACGGACCCCGCTTTGGCGGGGAGTCAGTCCGACAGGCTTTTAGTCCTGTTGTGCTCTATTGATTTCATCAGAAGCGCCACTGCGGTGTTTCTTCTGACGCTTCATGTGCTGATTGCCAAATTTGTATTTAAACTGCATGCTCACAACAGGTCCATCCCAGCGGTCATAGAGATCGACATCCATATTAGCATAGCGAATATCAGCGTGGAGATAGCGGGCAAAGAGGTTTTCTACTCCAAAATTGACCTGTAGCTTATTATCGAGAAACTTTTTACCAAATCCTACATCAACCCCATACAACCAACTAGCATTGAGGATACCATCTTGTCCGCCACTATTGTACCAAGCGGTTACTTCTGCATTAATTTCGCCAGGCAGGGTAAAATCGGTTTGGACAAAGGCGGTGAAGTCCCATTTGGATCGGGAAAATTGCTGGTCGAGGTATTCAGAGTCGTAGGCGCCGTGGTTGGCGATGAAGCCGCCGTAGCCATCGACATGGGGGATAAAGCTCAATGGGAAAAATAGGCTGGCATTGAAGACATTGAAGGATTCCAGGTTGACGGTTGTCAGGTTGGTTTCGCCCGTTTCGTCGTTTTGCTCAGTTACATCGACCATGGCGTCGTTGGTTTTCTTATATTCTATGTTGAAGAAAGGTTGTTTTTCATAGGCCAAGGTAAATTTGAGGCTGTGGGTCAAAGAGGGAATCAGTGAAGGATTGCCTCGTTCAAAAGTATAGGGGTCCAGATAGTAGACAAATGGGTTGAGATTGTGGTAGCGAGGGCGATCAATGCGGTAGCTATAGGCTAGGGTCGCGCCCAATTCAGGGGTGATTTCACGGCCCAGGCTAAAGCTAGGGAAGAGCTGGCTAAAATCGCGATTGATGGTAGAATCCAGCGTTACAGAATACCCTTTAGAGTTGCTTTCTTCAAAACGCAGTCCTGCTGTCCCGTTCCATTTTCCCGCTTGGAATTTCAATTTAGCATAAGCGGCTTTGATGCGTTCGTCAAAGATAAAATGATTGCTTTGCAAGGTATTGTTTACCCATTCTCCGCTGCTGGTTTCATCAAGTGCGACTAGATCATTGTCCAAAGAAGCATCGCTGTACTTAGCGCCTACCTTTGCTTTTAGGGCTTTGGAGAAAGGATAGGAATAATCCAATTTGAGGGCAAAGATATCGGTCTCACCAGGCTGCTGGTATTGCTGGCCCAAAAAGGGCTCTTGAAAATTGAGTTCTTCGGTTTCCAGTAAGGTAAATCCTTCATTTTCGATACGCACTAAATTTAGATCAACATCCAGGTGCTGCCCCATCGTATCTATCTCAAAGGCGTAATAAGGATTGAAGGTCAGCATATTCCAGGTATTATCCCGTGTCGTTTGAGTGCGCAATCTGAGGTCATCCAATTCGTTGGAAGCAAAGTCAATATTGGTTTGATTGCTGATCTGATAATCTGACCAATTTTCTAGAAAGCGGGTACTCATCCCTAGTCGCTGCCGCTCCGTCACATCCCAATCCATTGAGAAATCAGCCCTAAAGGACTCCGAGTCGCCAGGGTCTTTACTGATTTGCTCATACACATCCTCTCCTACCCTTCTGGTGATCCTCATTTCATCATACCAAGGCGAGTTGCGATAGCCCACACTTCCATTGATATTGACCTTACCCTGATAATGGCTCATAGCGATACCTGAGCGATATTTCCAATCGTAGCCCTTAGCCAAACCCAAAGAAACGCTGCCATTGGTACCAAATAAGCTGTTCTTTTTGAGGATGACATTGATAATGGGCCCCGTTCCCTCCGCGTCAAATTCCGCCCCAGGCTGATGAATTACCTCAATTTTTTTGACATTATCACCAGGCATATCTTTAAGTAGGGATTGTACATCCATATAGCGAGTCGTTTTGCCATTGATGAGGATGGTCAAATTGCGCTGGCCAGCCATTTTGAGCTTGTCGCCTGCCACAATCATCCCTGGCACTTGCTTCATAACATCGAGCAGACTATTATTCAGATTGGTCATATTATTTTCTACATTGACCACCAGTCGATCAGATTGTTGTTCTAGTAAGGGTTGTTTGGCCGTCACTTCGACGGTAGACAGCAGTTGTGCATCTTCAGATAAGCGAACTGCCAGGTCTTTGCCATTGGCTTTGGGAAAACTTAGATCGCGGATGGTTTGGGTGGAATACCCCAGCCTATTTACCTGTAGGTAATAAATGCCTTCTTTGATGTTTTCAATTTTAAAATAACCTGCATCATCCGTAGAGATAGAACGATGTAGACTGCTGTCTGTCTGCTGAAATAAGGCTACAGTTGCAAAGAAGATCCCTTCCTTCTGATCGCCAGTGACTCGACCATTGAGGGTATTTTGTGCAAAAACAGAGGCCAAGGTGGATAGACAAAACAAGGAGAGCAAAACGATATTTTTCATGCTGTATACTTTAATCGAGCTAATCTCGAATGATGAAATTGAATAAAGACAAGTCAAACTTAAGGCTAGAGGGCTCTTTTTGCGAGGGTAAAAAGTCTAGTTGGGGTAAAAATCCGTTGAAGTGGGGAAAAACGGGGTTAAAGCTTATTCTCTATATGTGAAGGGAATGGAAGGTTGATGAAGCGGATTTTTTTCGCCTTTCTTAGATAGATTTTGCTTTTTTTTCACGAAATTACTTTACTATAAAAAAGCACTCAAATTCTTTGAGACGGACATTTTAGAACCACTACAACATACTAAACATGAGAAACTATTGCTTTATCCTCTTCCTGATGCTCTATGCATTCCCCTCTTATGCTCAAACGGATAGCTCCACGGTTAAGGACAGTTGGTTTGTGCAAATTGGCGTTTTCGAAACCAAGGTAGATATCAACTATTTCAATAAGCTTGGCAGTGAGGTTTATTACTCCTATGATTCCTATGGTTTTCACCGCTACTACAAAGGCGTTTACAACAGTGAGTCCGAAGCCCGCAAGGCCATGACCCAATTTGACCAAATGGGTTTCAACTGCTACCTCAAGTCGATGTCAGAGTTGGAAAATTCCTGTGTCTGTCACGTCATTCCCCCTCCAAAAACGCTACTCAATTCTATCGAAAGCATTTTCTTTGATTTTGACCGCTCCAACCTAAGACCTGAATCCAGACAGGAGCTAAATGATCTTATTACGATCATGCGGGAATTTCCCGAATATGAGACCATCCTCAGGGCCCACACAGATTCCAAGGGAAGCAATAGCTATAATGAGGCTTTGTCTCTGCGGAGGGCCAATGCGGCCAAGCAATACCTAATCGCCAGGGGTATCGCCTCCTCTCGCATCAAAACTGAAACCTTTGGTGAGGTCAAACCAATTGCCAAGAACGAATTGAGTGATGGGCAGGATACGGAGCAGGGACGTCAGTTTAACCGACGCGTGGAGATATTGATTTTGAATAAGGATGGTTTGGTCTTGAATGAAATGGTGGAGGAAATTGATATTCCCAAGGAGTTGGAAGAGAATGGTTAATTGGACTTCTTGTTTATTAGCGGTCGGGATTCTGTAAAATCCCGACCGCTAAAAATTGATTTTTTGGCGGCCAATCAAGAGACTTTTGCCACGGATGATATAAAGCTCATGGAAATTACTAAGGCTATTAGCATTCACTTACAAGGGTCAAAGCTATACAGTTTCTCCAACAGAAGAGGAGGTGCTCTGAAAAGCCACTTCCCTATTACGAGTAGAAGAACAACAGGATCGAGATGTCTATCATATTAAGAATTTATCTATTTATCAGACCAAGTATTTTTACCTTAACCTAGAAGAGAAAAAAGTCCTCCAAAATATTTTTGGTATAAGATTTACCCCTGCTTTTAAGTAGTTTAAGTATCCCGCAATTGTCGGAGTGACGGCGAGTCACTCCGACAAGGCTAGGCGTTTTTCTAATTCTCGAATCATTTCCTCTGCCTTTGGCGTTCCGATTTCTTTAAGACCTTTGATGGTCTCCAGGATGTGCTGTTTGTAGGCTTGACGATCTTCTGGTAGATTAAATTGTGCTCGGGGGGCAAGGGAAAAGAACAGTTCATCTGACCAGGCATTTCGCTCGCCGTCGATGACCAAATGTACGCGGTCAGTGGAGCCATTATTGGCGACGGAGTGGGTAAAGTTGACATTGGTATACCAGCATTCGCCAGGAAGCATGCGTAATTGTTCTCCGCCTAATACGAAGGATACCTGATCGTTGGTGGTGATGGGGATGTGGATTCTGAAGTTATCATCTTCGTAGCCCAGTCTAAAATCGCGATGGGGTTTGATG
>JBCBDH010000282.1:0-7701 GCA_038529855.1 Bacteroidota bacterium
TGGCCATGACGGGCTTTTTTGTAGAAGAAGCCAGTTGGCCCGATTATGAAGTGGAGGGCTTGGCGGTGAGCTGTCATGGTCAGGCCAATGGGCAAATTCATATTGAAGTGGAGAGCGGAGCGATGCCTTTTCGCTATTCGCTGGATGATGTGCATTATCAGTACGGTTCCAGTTTTGCGCATTTGTCTGCGGGAAGTTACATGGTTTATTTGAGAGATGATAGTGATTGTGTTTATACGGAAGCGGTCGTGATTGAGCAACCAACAGCTTTGGCTAATGAAATGATCAGTGGGGCGGCGACTTGTGGCTATGCCAATGGTTGGATGGCTGCGGAATTGAGTGGAGGGACGCCTGGCTATACCTACACTTGGAGTAATGGAGCGACAACGGGAGTGATTGCAGAATTGCCTAGTGCTTGGTATGGCCTTACGGTACAGGATGAGCAGGGTTGTACATTGGTGGATTCTTTATACATCGAAAATGTAGCAGGGCCTCAGCTTTCTGCCCAAAGCCGTTCGGCAACTTGCCACGACCATACAGATGGTGCTATTGATTTGGATATCCTCTCCTCAGCTCCAATTCGTCGAGTGATGTGGTCCAATGGAGCGCGAACAGAGGATATTGATGCCCTGGCTGCAGGGACCTATGCGGTAACAGTTGTTGATCGCAATGAATGTCCTACTTCAGAGACTTTTGAAGTAGCAGCTCCTAAACCTTTGCAGCTCACCAGCCAAATGGACCAAATGGGTAATACGGCTATGATCCAAGTACAGCCCAGTGGTGGGACGGGGAATTATACCTACCAATGGTCAAATGGTGCGGAGGGAGCGGTGCTGATGGGATTGAGTCCAGGGGATTATATGCTGAGCCTGAGCGATGAGCAGCAGTGTAGTCATATCGCTACTTTTACGGTACTTCCTGTTGATTTGCCTTTGGAAGATAATATTCTAGTCTATCCCGTACCTACCTTTGATGAGGTGACCGTCCAGCTCGACCTACCTGAGCGGCAGGCGATCGAGCTTTCGCTATGGGATGAGCTGGGGCGAATGTTGATGAAGTCTGTAGAGGGAGAATTGATCAATGAATCGATTACTTTGGATTTGAGCAGCTTGCCAGCGGCAGTTTATTATTTGCGGGTGAAGGTGGCGGCGGATCATTTTGTGTATAGGCTGGTGAAGCAGCAGGATTGATGGGTTAGGTAGCTTGTCGGACTGACTCCCCGCCAAAGCGGGGTCAGTCCGACAATTGCGGGCTGCATAAATATAACTGGTCTAAACAATTCATTTACAAAATAAAAGTAAAATACTTCATTCCAATCCTTCTCCTTGTCATCTAGGCATGGAGTACTTTTTTACCTGCCAATCAGCCCTTTATTCAGCGGAATAGGGGTCAATTTTATCAAATATTGCTATCTTCGCTATTGAAATAACCAATTTTTAAACAAGAAATTAAAAGCATGAAACGATTAACCGGACTATTCGTCTTCGTTTTGATTCAATTGATTGGCTATCAGGCCAATGCCCAGATGTTGGGAGGTTTGTCTTTTGATGGTAATGACAATTACATTGAAGTGGCCACTAGCCCTTTGAACACCATTGGTGTGGGGGATTTTACCATTGAAGTTTGGGTGAGGGGGCTTGAAAGTGAGCAAGCTAGTCATCCTATGATTCTCTCTAATCGAGGGGCGGGCTCCTCAGGGGGAGGAATGCTATTATTTTTTCACAGCATGTGGGGCAACTCCCAGTACAAAATGCTCTGCTTTCAGATTGATAGCGATAATTACTTCCTGATCAATAATGGAAGTTTTGATGGTAGTCTCCTGGATGGGGAGTGTCATCATTTGGCAATCACCAGAGTGGCAGAGACCGTCCGTTTTTATGTAGACGGCAGTGAGATTGGATTTAAGACCATCCCCGCCAATTTAAGCATTAATTTTGACGGTCCTTTGCTGATTGGTAAAGATGAGTCTACCAATAATACCTTTAATGGCTTGATCTCTCAGTGCAGAATTTGGAATACCGCCAGGACGCAAATTCAGATCGAAGAAAATAAGGGTCTTAGTCTTCAAGGAGAAGAAGAAGGCTTGATCGCTTATTGGGAAATGGATGATATGGATGGCCAATTGGTAACGGATAAAACGGGTCAATATGATGGCATCCTGGGTAGCTCTGAGGTGACGGATGAGCAAGACCCTGCTTGGTCAGACAATGGCTGTGTGGAAGCGACCATTGTTTCCACTAGCGATTTGACTAATGAAAACTTCTTGCAAGTTTCGCCCAATCCAACGACAGGTTTACTCACTGTCCAGCACCAAGGCACTAAAAATGGTCTTTTGAATATTACGGATGCGAGTGGAAAATTGCTCTTGACCCTACCGCTCAATGAGCCTATACTCGATGTGGATATCAGTGATTTTCCAAAGGGGATTTACTTCTTGCAGCTACAGGAGGAGGATCATATTATTAGTCGAAAGATCATCAAGTCCTAAGCAGAAGATACGGTAAAAGAAATTGTAAAACTTCGATGTTTGCGCCCTGTAGACATCGAAGTTTTCTGATAAATAGAGAGCTTGTCTCTAATGGGGATTGACCTTTTTAGTTAAGGACATGAGCTTATTGATTATGAAGCTTCACTATATCTAAAAGGAATAAATTAAATAAGCATCAGAAACAAGAATCATTTTTACAAGAAAGAGCTTTCAAAGCGCTTAAAGGAATTTGACGCAGTGAGCTTTTATCAAGATGATGAGGTATTGGGCCGCATCCTCCATTTACTTTTGGAAGATAAACGAACAGATAAGATCGAGGGAATCATTTTCACCACTGCGGTAGTCAAATATGGTGGAGATATGGCAGCGGAAGAAGCAACAGAAATTTACAAGGCAATTCTAGACTGGTTTGAGGAAAAAGAAGGAGGCTCCTATGGAGTTGGTCTTCACCACCCAATTGATGATGCGCATGAAATCCAAAGTAAGCGCCATCTCGTATATAAGAAGACAGATCATTTACCTCACTCATCATCAGTAAAAAATATGAAAAAGCGTCTACTTCTTAGTCTAATCGCCATTGGTGCGATCATGGTATCCTGTAATCAAGAAACGGAGAGCGAGTCATCAGTAGCAGCGGCTGAACAGCCAGATAAGCGCCTTGCTCAAGTCAAAGAAGAGCAATACGATATCAAAGAGGATTCTCTTACCTTTAACTCAGCTACTATTGAAAACTTTGATCGAGACGGCCGTTCAATGCAGGTCTTTTGGATGGATGAAGATCGCGATACCATCCTTCGCTTCTACCGAAAGTATGCTTCAGATCAGCAATTGATAGGTGCTGAGTATTTTGAAGAAGGAGATACCCTTCCCAATAGAGATACGGTCTATCTTGATGGGGAAGGACGTAAAGTTGAAGCCTCTCTGAATGCGGATAACCAAATCACCTGGAAATCCACCATACACGCGGATGCCCAAGGCAATGAAGTGCTGCGCAGCTACGAAAACGGGAAAGGAGATTATCGGGGTTTTGATAGTCTCTATTTTGATGATAAAAATCGCGTTATCAAAGGCTTTTATGAAAATGCCAAAGGAAAGCGGTACAGCATTAAAACCTATGAGTACCTGAGTTCAGACGAGCAGGATCAATGGTTGGAGCGCAATATGTTTGTAGATGATACTTTAAGACAAAAACATAAGCGGATACTGACCTATTATGAATAGTTTTTTTTAGTCTAAAAACTCCTTGGGGCTTGACTCTGAGGTAAAATAGAATAAGCTGCTTTAGCAGCCCTGACAGTGCATCTCTGGGGTAAAGTCTCCTGAGGTGCATTCTAATAAGTCATCGTATTGTCAATATTTTAAGTCCTCTTCCCACAAAGTGCAGTAGCACTCCATTAAAGAAGGTATATCCTAGTTTTCTTATTTAAATTGGGTCTAAATAGTTTGACTATCTAGTAGCTAAGCCTTTATTTTTGCTAGTAGATTAGATACAGCTGATTTGAATTGCAACCCAAGATAGATCAAGATCAGGCCGTAGTGTCAACAATTGATTGGGGCTCTGCTCTAAAGAGATTTTTTTAAAAGGATAGTAAGATGAACAGAATAGGAATTATCTATGGCTCTGATACTGGAGTAACGGAAGATATCACACAAATTATGGTAGGTATGATGGCTGATGACCATCCTGAAGTCATCGAAGTTGATCAAGTACAGGAAGCTGATTTCCACAAGTTTGATTTGTTGCTCATTGGTTTATCCACCTGGTATGATGGGGATTTGCAGAGTGATTGGGAGGACTATTATGAAACCTTCAAAACGCTCGATTTCTCTGATCAGATCGTTGCCTTCTATGGATTGGGTGACCAATATGGTTATGCGGAATATTTTATTGACGGCGTAGGAATATTAGCAAAGGTCGTTTTGGAGAATGGGGGTACAGTAATTGGAAGCTGGCCTTCAGCGGGTTATGAATTTACAGCATCAAAAGCCTTAAAAGACGATACGACCTTCTACGGCCTGGCGCTTGACGAAGACAATCAGCCTGAACTCACTGAAGATCGCCTCCAAACCTGGCTTGCTCAGGTCAAACAAGAGTTCGCTTCCATTGAAGCCACTAAGGTAAGTTAAGCTTTAGGCTCTGTCGCTTTTCTACGTTCAAATCCCCCTTACAGCTAGTTGGAGATAAACCACAAATGTAAAAAAGGCAATTTTCGATAAATAAAGCTCACCCAGGCGACTTATCTTTCCGTGTAATTCATCAATATAGAGCGATCGTATTTTGATGATCTACAATTACCTAAAATCATAAACAAACAACCAATGAAAAAAGTATTCGCTATGCTGGGGCTAATTTCGATGATATGGGCCTGTTCAGATACAAGACAATCCAATACAGCTACCGCTGAAAAAGAGAAATTACAGATAGAAAATGACAGCTTAAAAGGGCTCATTGCCAAAAATGCCTTGGATACCAAAAAGCAAATCACCACTTTCCTGACCTTTCAAGAAAATAATGCGGAAGAGGCCATGAACTTTTACATCAGCCTCTTTGAAAATTCCAAAGTCCTGGATATCCAACGCTATGGAGCGGGCGGCCCCGCAAAAGAGGGGACCATCCTGCTGGCCAGATTTGTACTCAATGGAAAGGAAGTCCTGTGCAGTGATAGCTATATCACACACGAATGGACTTTTACACCTGGCGTTTCTATGTTTGTGGAATGTCAAAGCACCAGCGAGCAAGACAAATTATTTGAGCGACTATCAGAAAATGGTCAAGTGATGATGCCATTGGACAATTATGGTTTTAGTCAAAGATTTGGATTTGTAGAAGATCGATTTGGTATTTCTTGGCAGTTGAATGTAGACTAGGAATGATTATTGGGCTTAAGGTATCGTTTTAAGTAAAGTAGGAAAGTAAAAAACAGTACACCATGATCTACCCTAAAGTTTTCACCATCCTATTTTCACTGACCTTAACCTTGACGGCCTACACCCAAGAAAACTATTTTACCCAAGCTCGTCCAACTGATTTTTCCGATCAAGCCTATCAGACCTTTATTCATCAATTAGACTCTATGGGCTTAGTGCGTATGGATAGTGTATCTGAACTGTCCATCTTAAAGCATCATCAGACCCATATAAATGTACCTAGCTACATCGTTCGATACCTCCATGAAAATGCACAGTACGAAGTTCAAGAGATTTGGCTGAGCGAAAAATTTGAATTGCTCTTCTCACATGCGCTTGGCTGTTATTATGACGATTGCGCCAAGCCCTTGGATTATTTTCTAGTCAACCTAGATAAGGACGAAACACCAGAACTGGTCTACTGGGGAGAATGCGACGAGACTGATTGTGAATACTATACCGCTTATGATTTGAATCTGGAAACGAACGAAAAAAAGGAGTTGTTTCAGTTCATTGCCGTTCAGGTCTTACATGATGCAGCGGCTGGCTATAAGGTCGTAGAAGTTCCCATTACAGAGAATAGTTTTCTGGAAAGGGATGAGGCTGGACATCTCAAGGTATTGGATTTAGATTTGGGAAAGTGGGATACAAGAAAATCCAAGTTCCTCCCCATATGCCTACAATACGGCGCTTCACCAATCATCTACAAAGGCCCTCAAATCCAATTATCCACTTCACCACCAAAGCATAAATAGTTTGATCTTAGTAGACTTACTTAAAACCCACTATGAAAAATTAAGTCGCTAATCAATGACCAAGTTCCCAACTATTTGGATTATCCTTCTGCTATGCTGTGCCGCCTGCAAGCCCTCCACCCAAAGACACCTCCAGAATACGCAGTTTCAGGCCATCAATCCCTCTCCAAAATACCTGCGCACCAATAGTATCAGCTTTAGTGATGGCCATTTTGAATATCGTATAGATGCAAAGGTCATGGGGGGAAATACGGCCCCCTTAATTAAGGCTTACAGTGGGACTTATGAAATCTTGGGCGATACCATACAATTGACAATAGAACAACTTTTATGCTGCGTACAGGCCATAGAAACCTTAGCTGAAATCAAGGAGAAAAAAGATCGCGATGAAGTATACGGATCGAGGTACGTCAATTGTGAGTACAGGAACTATCCCCCAAGCTACTTAAGATCTGTAGCCTTTGATTACGAACGATTTTGTGAGGTCTCTTTTATTGTCGAGAAGGTATCTAGGGGGATTCAATTATTGGGGAGGGAGGAGAAGTATGTGAAGTGAGCGTATAGATAGATGATCAGCCTATCTAAAACCATTCCATAAATAGATACCTTTACCAGCCATACCCCTAAATTTTTATGGGCTAATAAGAGCATCCCACCAATCATTAATACATAAATAAAAAGACTGGGCTCATCCATTCCCTAGCTCCCAGAGAAGTGAAATAGAGGACAATATTATAGTTTGACCAATAGATTCCTCCAACTTAGAATAAGGAATCAATCCTTTTAAGTTTTTCTTGAACAGTCCTCTTTTGTATTTCCATTTGATGCCCTTTTCTGTTAGCTTAATTCCTAGCTTTCTAGCATAGCAATCTCCCAAAGGGATTTTCAAAGATGACTCTAATTCAAACTTATCATTTTGTACTTTCCACTTATCTACTAAATAAGAAAAATCTGAAAAGTTATCTATAGCACCAATTTTTAATTGTACTCTAGTCACAGTATTAGTCTCACGATCTATAAGTTTGTGGTGACTAATTCCATCACCTTTAAAAGAATTGAGACATAAAGTATCTAGATTAATTTTATCTTTCGTTAAAATTAGACATCCTTCTTTAGACTTAATTTCGTAGAAATTAACAGCTTCTTGGTGAAGTAATCCCACTACTGTAAATTGCGACAGAAAAAGAATCAACATTTTAATATTTAAAAACATAACTATTTACTTTCTTGATTTTGGTTTGGTTTGTACACCCATTTTTCTACTACCTCCTGATGCTTTGAACAGCTTAGCTTAAGAATTGCCTCTTTTATCTCTTGTCTTAGGCCACTTTTCTACCTGTTTATTTGTGGGATTACCACCAGTCTTATCATACAAGTTACCAAACTTCTTCGATATCTCTCCTTCTGTCTTAGCTGGAGTATCTTGCATTTTTAAACCTTTTTTATTCAAGGCTTCTATTGCTGCTACTTCTTTATGCAATCAATATACTTTTGGGAATCTATTTTTTGTCCTTTTCGCTTTGTCCTAAAAATGAGGTATCGATCGTAGAG
>JBCBDH010000283.1:0-4569 GCA_038529855.1 Bacteroidota bacterium
AAAGATCAAGGTTTTTTCACCCTGTTCTAAAATGGGTTGAAGTAGGGCGAGCAGCAATTGCATTTTTCCAGACAGCGCTACTTCCTTAGGACCTTTTTTTAGAAAGTGATGAGGGTGATTACAAACCTGTTTGAGTGCCGTAATCAATTTGAGGATGAGCCCACGGCGATTGATTCCTTCTGCCTCATTGACGGCTTTTAGCGTTTGATCAAGGACGTTTTGATATAGTGCGGCCTGCTCTTTAGACAATTGGGCATATTGGTTTTGCTCGATCTTATCAGGTAGGTCTTGAATGATGCTTTTATCAGTTTTGAGGCGCCGAAGAATGAAAGGGCTGGTAATTTTTCTAAATCGCCGCAGCTCTTTTTGATCGCGATCTACTTCAATGGGGCGGGCGACTTCTTCCTTAAAATGCTTCAGCGAACCCAGATAGCCTTTATTGGCAAAATCAAAAATACTCCAATACTCACTCAGGCGATTTTCCACGGGCGTACCACTCATTGCGATTCGAACAGGAGCTTTGATTTTTTTGATGGCCTTGGTTTGTGCCGTTCCAGGATTTTTGATATTCTGGGCCTCATCAATGACCACGACCAGCCACTTTTTCTTGCTGAGCAAAGTCTGTTCGCTACGGGCTACCCCATAGGTGGTGATCATCAAGTCTGCATCAGCCAAGGGTTCAAGGCTTCGGCCAGGGCCATGATAGATATGGGTATTTAGGCTAGGCGCAAATTTCTGGATTTCCTTCGCCCAATTGCTGATGAGCGTAGTTGGGACAATGATCAAACCCTTTTGTGAACTTAGTAGCCCTTGTTCTTTGAGTTGGAGGAGCGTAGCGATGACTTGGAGGGTTTTTCCCAGCCCCATATCATCGGCAATCAAGCTTCCAAAACCCAATTGCGAATTTTTGTATAACCACTCATAGCCCCGCAGTTGATAGGGCCGAAGCGTCGCTTTTAGCTGTTGAGGTACGGGAGGTGGATCACCATGGATCAATTGCTCCATTAAGTCTTGGGCTTTTTGATCCAATCGAATTCTAGCCCCCTTGTATTCCTCTGTCAAAGCCATTTGCAATAAGTCATGGCCATTAAGATCAGGTGGGTTTTCCAAACGCTCGATGAGTTGTTTGATGTCCTTTTCATCAAAATAGACGTATTGGTCATTGAGCTTGACAATCCCAGAAAACTGTTCTACCATTTTTCTAAAATCCGTAGGTGACAATAGCTCACCACCCAGGGCCACCTGCCATTTGAAGCGAAGCATATTTTCCAAACTAATAATAGAACTCAAAGCGACCGTCCCATTTTCCTCTCCTTCCAACTGAACCGACAACTGCGGACGCAGCAATTTGCGAAGGGCCTTGGGCAATAAGACCTCTATCCCAAAAAGTCGAATAATGGGAATAATTTTTAGCAAGATGGGAACAAAAGATCGGGCATCAAAAGACAATTCCTCTTGCCCTTGCGAGGCAATGACTTGGCTGAGCTGTGGGAAAAAATCAGTAAGGCTGGCCAGATCTCGCAAAAGTCCCAAACGCTTATCTTTATAGCGATCCTGTTGGAGAAAAGTATGCAGCGAAAGCGGCGCTTTTAAATCTGCTATTCGATCATCAATAACGAGATTGACTTTAAAATTATCCTCCTGATCTTCAATTTGCAGAATGGGTACTAGTGATTTCTCCGCCAGGTAAAAGCGGCTCAGCCAAAGATGAATTGCCCCAGGATATTCCCGATTCTCAAAGCTTTGGAAATCCTCCAGCCATCCCCTAAAAAATAATCGAAACAGCTGGCTATCTTGCATGCGCGTATCCACTGGCCAATACTGCTGAACGTAGTGATCGAGAAAAAAAGACAACAGACTAGAAAAGGCCACTTCTTTTTTGGGAAAATAAATCTGCTCCTCTTCTTCGTACACCATCAAATCAAGCGGCACCAAAAGACCTACCTGCTCACAAAGCTCGCGCACCTCCTCATTCAAAGTAGCCGCCAGCCAGCGAATGATCACCCGCCCATCTTCCATCTGAACGATCTGTGGAACATAAGCCCCTTGCAAGATCAACTTCTCTGCCAACTGATTGACTAACAACAAAGCCTTTAGGCGAGGGGAAAGCTGCGGCCAATGTTTTAAAGGAATGCTCCTCAACCAATCGACAAAGTCGTTTTTAATCGTAAAAGTGTGAAAATGTTGTTCCTTATGATCAAATAAATGAGCGTGTAAAAAGTAGGCTTCACCATCTAGGCAAAGTTCTATATCTTCCATCAAATCCAAGGGAAAATTCACTTCAAACACCCGCTCCTTTTCTAAATCTTTGTGTAGCAATTTAGCCGTAGCCGTATAGCCCTTGCTGAGGATTTGTTTGAAATTGCCATAGGGATAGAAGACTGGATGGGGAGTCAATAAGGTCATCAGTTGTTCGCGGCAATCGGGGATATGCGAAAAGTCGATTTGGGCGTATTGCTCTTCCTCCCATTCAAAAGGTGCCAAGACCTCTTCTTGTTGGGTGTGCAGTTCGTCCAGACGTAAAATGGCAATGTCTTTCTGCAAATTGGCGGTATAGCCAATCCCTTCCAATCCTTTAAACAAGTCAAAATCGTGAAGCTCAAAAACCAGAAAAGGTCTTTTATCAATTTCATTGGCGACCAAATAAAGCACCGCAGCCATGTGTTTACAAGGAACCGCCCAGTCTGGGCAAGAGCAATGCCCATCCAAATCGTCCCAGCTATTGGGAAAAATTTCAATTCCCTGGCGACGAAATACCTCATACAAATCAGAAGGCAACTCCCGATTCAATAATTTGGATAAAAAAACGGGATTGGCGGTGACGGTCTCAATGATTCGCGCCTTTTCGGGAGCTGTAAATACAGGCACTTGAATATTGACCTCATAGGGTTGACGCCGCGAACCTTGCACCATCGCCGTAATGCGATTGCGATCAATATCAATACTTATAACGGCCCCTTTGTTGGCATAAGTACGACCTCGAGGCAAACGGTTGGAATAGTCAATTCGATTGAGCGCATTTAACCACTGGCGGCCCCACCAGGTATTTCCATAAGTCTTTCTCATAAGCTTTAGCCACTACTCCATGTTTTAATAGTGTGATTTCATCTGGTACAATAACTAACGATCTATTAATATTTTCGTCAATCGCTGCTGATCAATCAACACATAATAAACCCCAGGGCTTAGACTGGATATATCCAAAACACTGCGATTATCTTGGAGCGCTTGCTCCTTGACCACCTGCCCCAAGCCATTGATGATCTGAAGCGATAAAACAGTCGCTTGCTCCTGCTCTACGATAATGATTTGATCAGCGGGATTGGGGTAAAGGCGAATGCCCAATCGATCCAAATCGGATACATCAACGAGGGTAGGTACTTCTGCTGTAGCCATACCTACGTGTACGGGCTCTGCGATTTCAGCGACCGTAGCTATTGATGCCTTGACTACATTCCACATAAAGGTATAATTGAGTGTATTGGCCAAGTCATTGGGACTGTGATAGAATGGGTTTCTAAAATTGGCCCCATCCGTAAGCATCACAGCAGGTAAGCCTGCAAACCAAAAGGGCGCATGATCACTTCGAGCCAGATCAGGTACACTTGTCCCACTGCCGGGCGAGATCAAGCCAATCCGCTTCAAATCTGGGCAATACTGACTAAAAGCTGTTTCCACCTGCATCTGGAAATCTGCGTGGGTTCCATTCCCCACAATGTTGATAAAGTTACCTCGAAATTCATCCATCTCTAGCTGAGCAGTGGCTTCAGGAAATAAGAGTTCAAAACCAATGGGCAAAGTCTGCGTATTGGGTTCCTCAGTGGCATAACCGATCATTTCCAGATTGAGAAAACCCTCTAGGGTCTCATCATCTGGTAATTTATCAACATAATCCCTACTGCCATTAAGGCCATTTTCCTCCAAATCAAAACCAATAAACTTGATGGTCTTATTGAATTGATAAGCCTTCATCACCTCCAAAGCTTCCCACATTCCTGCTATCGCAGTCCCGTTGTCGTCTGCTCCTGGTGAGTCATCCACTGTATCAAAATGCCCACCCAGTAATAGAAATCGGGCATCTTCTGCCGCACCTTGAAGAACGCCCTGATAATTATGCGCCTCATAAGAACCAAAATCAAATGGAAGTACCTCAGATCGGATACCCGCCTGTACAAAGGAATTCTCTATCGAATCCTTTACTGCCTCCAAGTGGGCCACTCCCGTTGTCCGATGTCGGATACCCTCTATAAAATTCATTCGCTCTTTGAGTCGATTGCTATCCACTGCAGCAATGATATCTTCGATATTGATCTCTAAGCGATCATCTGCAATGACTTTTAAGCGCAACTGAGCGCTAGGGTCAACTTGGCCATCATAATTCCAACTAATGCTTTTCGCCGTACCTGGCGAAACGGGAAAACCAATATCACCACTTGCTCCAGCAGCTTGCAAGGCATAGGTTCTTCCATCATTGATTGATAGATAAAGCGATACCTCGCAGTCTTCATTTTCTGCATCGCTGAGATCGTAGGTGACATTAAGGGTTTGGGTCGTCAGATCTGCTTGAAC
>JBCBDH010000283.1:4579-7693 GCA_038529855.1 Bacteroidota bacterium
CATCCGTAATCTCGACAACGGGAGCTTGATTTTGAGCCATTAGGTTTTGAAAACCAATGAGGGCAACAAGAATAAACAAAAAGCGCATAGCTATGGGTTTTGGTAAAGGTCTTGGGATAACAAGATAAGGATATTCACAAAAGCCATGCACTTTTTGAGCGAACGATTTATGATACTAGCCATTTTGATGGGACACCTAGCGAATTCCTAACTCCGCCATCCTCTTATCTATGATTGCCTTCAGCTTATTCGCCTCTAGTTCCCGAGCTGGGAAGGAAAAAAATGCCTTTGTTTCGCCAGGCTCCAAGATGACACTTTCTGATAAGCCAGGCCGTCCAATGCTGGTTTGAAAGGGCAAAGGTTGGTCAACGGTAATTTCTCCTTCTATGACAGGCCCTTGAGTCTCCACCTGAGCGACCGCATAAAGACTATTAATATCCCCTGAATAGATGAGTTGTTCTGAATACACGTAGGGGTTGACTACAGGATAGTCACGCCCATAATCAGGTGGAATACCATAAAAAACAGCCAGCGTATAACCATTAAATAAAGGCTGGGTGACAAATCGGCCGACCAGTAAGGTAACCTTGATTTCAATATATTCCGTTGGAGAAACAGAGTAGGGTTGCCCTGAGTAGGAAATTTCCAGTGCAGTAACAGGCATAATATAGGAATTTGAGGTTATAGAATATATGGAGTAAAGATATTGTTTTATACTTCATTCCGATAGGGTATATTTACCTGATTTATTATAATGCAATACCCCCTCCCACAAATCCCCCAACGTAAAACTTGTACCAATCCAAATAGCCCATTAAATTTGAAACAAATTGTGTTAAAAAGGCAAGTTAAGCCATTTAATTAAACATACAGAGAAGCTAAAACGAGATGTATTCAAGAGCCATTCTTCATCTCGACCTAGATGCCTTTTTTGCATCGGTTGAGGTGCTGAGAGATGCTGCTCTTAGAGGAAAACCATTGATTGTTGGAGGCACGAAGGGCCGAGGGGTCGTGGCCTCCTGTAGCTATGAAGCCAGAAAATTTGGCATCCATTCGGCGATGCCCATGCGTATGGCTTTACAGCGATGTCCCGATGCGCAAGTTATCAAAGGCGATATGGAGCTGTACGCTCGCTACTCTCGCTTGGTGACAGACATTATTGCATCAGAAGCGCCCCTTTTTGAAAAATCTTCCATCGACGAGTTTTATGTCGACTTGACGGGAATGGATAAGCATATTGGTTGCTTGAAGTGGTCAAAAGAGTTGAGGGAGAAGATCAGCAGAGAATCGGGTTTGGCGATTTCTTTTGGTTTGTCGATCAATAAATTGGTGTCGAAAATCAGTACGGGGGAGGCTAAGCCCAATGGGATGTTGGGCATACCTGTGGGAGCGGAACGCGATTTTATGGCGCCACTTTCAACGGTCAAAATTCCGGCCATTGGCAAAGCCACTCATCAGAAGTTGGCCTTTATGGGCGTCCGAACCATTGCTAAATTACGAGATATTCCACAGCGTCTTTTGGAACAAGAGTTTGGTAAAAATGGACGGTCCCTCTGGAAAAAAGCCAATGCTATCGACGATAGCCAGGTCATTCCCTACTACTCCAAAAAATCCATCTCTACAGAACGCACCTTTCAAATGGACACGATTAATATCGTTAAACTCAAAAGTCAATTGACGGCACTTGTTGGCCAATTGGCCTTTGAGCTGCGACAAGCTAATAAACTCACTTCCTGTATCACCATCAAAATACGCTACACCGATTTTAACACCCATACCAAACAAAGTCAAGTCCCCTACACAGCCAGTGACAACACCCTCTTACACCATGCCCTGGAGCTATTTGACCGACTTTACGAAAGGCGACAACTCCTTCGACTAATCGGGGTTCGCTTTAGCGGCTTGGTCGAAGGACAGCATCAAATTGATCTCTTCGACGATACCATCAAAGAAGTCGAGCTTTTGCAAAGCCTGGATCAAATTCGAAAGCGATTTGGCTCCAATGCCATTACTAGGGCCTCTACGCTCTAATCAACTAGAATTGCGAAACTAAAAATTCATCGGGTACACTTATTACAACTTAAGACCAATTAAGTCCTAAGCCTAAAATCCTTTGTATGTATTTGAACTGTCACTCTTATTTTAGTCTCCGCTATGGGACCCTATCCCCCAAGCGATTGGTAGAAACGGCAGCCGCGGCTGGCGCTTCCGTAGTCTGTTTGACCGATATTAACAACACCTCCTGCAGTTTTTCTTTTGTTGAATGGTGTGAAGCCGCAGGCATCAAGCCTGTTTTGGGCATTGAGTATCGAAGTGATCGGCAATTTCTATACATCGGTCTTGCACGCAATAGCAATGGCTGGTTTCATTTGAATCGCTTTCTGACAACGCACTCCTTAGCCCAAAAACCACTCCCTCATATTGCCCCCAAATTACCTGACACCTTTTTTATCTACAGCCTGGATAGCCCAAAACTCCCAGATGATCTTGCCGAACACGAATACATTGGCATTCGCCCTTACGAAGTTACGTCCCTATTCTCTTCAGACCTCAAAAAGCAACTATCCAAACTGGTAATTTTAAGCCCAGTGACCTTTCTCGATGATCAAGGCTATAAGCTCCACAAAGTACTGCAAGCCATTGATCAAAATAGCCTGATCACTAATCTAGATCAAAAGCCCCTTGCCCATCCCTCCGCACATTGGCACTCCCCAGAGGAACTATTTGCCCGCTACCGTTCTTACCCGACCATTATTCGCAATACCAATTTACTCTTGGAGCAATGTTCGATCACCATCCAAAAGGGTTTACACCAAAACCGGCAATCCTTCACTGGCAGCAAATCCTGTGATTTGGCCTTGCTGACCAAGCTTGCCTCTGAGGGCTGTAAGCGTCTTTATGGAAACCTTGAAAAAGCCCGTCAACGAGTTCACAAAGAGTTGGCCATCATCGAACAGCAAAATTTCTGTTGCTATTTTCTCATCACCTGGGACATCGTCCGCTATGCTCAGCTCTGTGGCTTTCACTATGTTGGTCGGGGCAGCGGAGCCAATTCGATTGTCGCCTATTGTCTGGGGATTACCAATGTCGAACCGCTGGAACTCGACCTCTACT
>JBCBDH010000284.1:0-7684 GCA_038529855.1 Bacteroidota bacterium
GCCCATGCTTTCGAAGGAAGAAATGCGAGGCGAAGCCATTGCGGAGGCGATTATTATCGACACGATTATCCAAAGATTAAACGGCATCCCTGGGTATGTGACAAGGTTTGAAGAAGTCTTTGGTAGCGATCAAATCAATGAACGTAATATTTTGGCGGCTATCGCCACATTTGAAAGAGGCATCATCGCCAACAACAGCCGCTTTGACCAATATATGCGGGGGGATGTCAATGCACTGACTAATTTTGAAATACAAGGGATGAATTCCTTTATACAGGTTGGCTGTGCAGATTGCCATAGTGGTCCTATGTTTTCAGACTATGAGCTCCATACCATTGGGGTGAGAGATAATATTAATCCACCAGATGGGGGTGCGACCAATAATTTTGATTTCAGAACCCCTACACTGAGAAATCTGGACTTAACGGCCCCTTACATGCACAATGGCCTACACACTACGCTAGAGGAGGTCATGGAATTTTATGAAGAAGTAGCAGAAGGAGATGATGACCAACGCAATCTTAATGTCTCCGAAAACGAATTAGATGAAGAAATGCAGGATTTAGAACTAGATGACGATCAGGTAGATGAAATCATCGCCTTTTTGAATACGCTAAATGATGATAGCTTTGATAAGACCATTCCAGATAGCGTCCCAAGTGGACTAGCTGTTGGAGGGAATATTGATTAAAGATAAATTAAAGACGAGAATGCTAATAGCCCCTACATGGGGCTATTGTGTTTATGCCAGACCATTCTCAAGTACGCTCAAAAGGGAAATGCAGACTTATTAACAAACAGAATTTACTTTGGAGGCAGTAATAATCAACAGAAAACAAGCAACAATTTGATGCAGATACAATCCTCCACTACTCGGTATCAGGTGTTAAAAATTGATTATTTGTCTTCGCAAAACAATAAGAATACGAGAAGTATTGAGCCCTTTGCCATCTATAGTATTAATGGAAATTTTTTATTGATTGCCTTTTGTCTAATGCAGGGCATTGTGTTTGAACTTATGCTGGGGGCCGCAAACATATTTGGATTGGTAAACACCCTATACTAAGAGATAGAGAAAAGTTATTGAGACAGCACCTACCCATATTCTTAATCTATATTAAGGCACTTAGCTTAAATGCCTTGTAGTTTTGCACTGTAATTTTGATAAGTAATAGTATATTAGCAGTGAGAGCTACTGCTATTTAGTTGATTGATCTGCTGAGCTTACTGAGTGGTTATTTTACCTATGCTAAAATTCATAATCAATGAAACAGGAATCAGAAGCAAAAACGACTAAAGCAGAGAAGAAAAAGTTGAAACTAGAGCAAGAGGCGGCTGATTTAAGAATCAAAGTAGCAAAAGCGGCTGATTTAGAAGCTAAACTAGGGCGGTCAAAGGTAAAAGAACGCAATGAAATCCAGAATAAAGAAGGCCAATTTGGTACGCTTTCCGAACCAAGGAAATCGCTGAGTACTTTTCTCAGGAACCAAAACAAGTTCGACGTAAGTGCAATAGCTATTCTAGATAGAAAAGCAGCTACTCTTATTCGCATCTGCACAACCATAGTTTCTGGCTCAATTGTCTTCCATGAATACATCAATGTCAATGTCAATGGTGGTCAAATCATCATCACCATTCTCGTAGTGGGGCTACTCACAGCGCTCATACTATCCATATTGGCAACTAAACCTTTGCATACATACGCTAATAATAGAATGGTCAAGGAGACAAAAAAGGAACAAGCAAACCTCGAGGAAAATATCTTTATCATCAACGAAAGTAATAGCTTGAAGGATTACGAGGTCGCTATGCAGAAGATCGTACAAAGTCAAGACCTCCAACTGGGCAACCAGATCAGGGCAAGCTACTTTATCGGTAAATACAATGAATCAAAAGCAAAAATGATTGATCATGCCTACAATGCTTTTCTCGCATCATTTATCTTGGCGGGATTGGTCTTCTTAGCCACTAGCCTACTAGAGATAATCTAGGAAATAAACATCAAAGAAAAGTGAATCTACATAGCCAGGTTGGGCTATGGAGCTATTTGTTGGAGCATAGCACTAATTTTAGTTTATAACATAGATGATTGAACATACTAATCGACTCAAAATGAGAACCCTATCACAAAAATCTTACCATCGCCAAACTGATAATCGAATGCACAAACTGTTTTGCTTAGTCCTGCTTATCTGTACTATTGCACTCCCTTCGGCTGCACAGAAACAGGTATACTCTATCGGTATCTTGACGGATATATCAACGGCAGAAGTTACCCCTTTACTCGATCAGGTCAAAGATCAAATCAAAGCCGTAGTGGGAGAGGATGCGACCATTTTATTTGAGGAAGAAAATGCTTTAGTCAATAACTTCAGCTTAGAGGCGGCCACCCAAAACTATCAGCAGTTATTGTCCAACAGTACCGATATCATACTGGCCTTTGGTGCGGTCAATAATTTGGTCATTGGACAACAGGAGCGCTACCCAAAGCCCACTATTTTGTTTGGAATTATCAATAAGGATCTGGTCGAAATCGATCAGAATAAAACGACTTCAGGTATTGAAAATTTCACCTATCTCATTCAATCTGAATCCTATATCAATGACATCACCAAGTTCAAAGAGCTCACCGATTTTAAGAAGCTAGGTATTGTGATCGAACAGCAGTTGATGGGTATCCTGCCCGTTGAAGAAGTTTTCAAAAAGAAACTACCCCCCTTGGAGGTGGACTACAAGATCATTCCTTTTAAGGATGTTGGAGACATCACCAGTAATCTCGATGGTATGGATGCCATTTATTTGGCTGGAGGTTTTTTGTTACCACCTGATGAAATCAAACAGCTTGCCGATACCTTCATCAGTCAAAAGATACCCGCCTTTACCAATACCAACATTGAAGATGTTCAAAATGGTCTCTTTGCAACCAATGAAGGGGCTAATAATATCGAGCAAATACAGCGTCGCATAGCCCTTACGGTAGAGGCTTATGTCAATGGTGCGGCCTTGTCAGATCTGCCCGTATTCATAGATTACGAACCTCGGCTGACCATCAATTTCAATACGGCAGAACTAATAGGCGTCCCCATCAAATACAGCTTGATATCAACTACTGATTTTGTGGGAGATGTCAATAATGCCGTCGCTGAGCAGAATTACAGCTTGCTCTCAGCTGTTGCTCAGGCATTGGATAAGAATCCTTCATTGGCAGCCAGCCAAAAAAACATTGACCTCAATAGCCAGGACATTCAAATTGCCAAAAGTGACTATCTTCCCCTTGTCGAGGCGGGGGTGACGGCTACTTATATAGACCCTAAATTGGCGGAGGTCAGTTTTGGTCAGAATCCAGAATTCTCTACCTCAGGGGCGATTACTGCAAGCCAATTGATTTACTCTAGAGCGGTAAAAGTCAATATAGATATCCAGAAAAAGCTGCTTGCTGCGCAGCAGGAAAACTTCAATGCGGATCAATTGGATATGGTAGCGGATGTGTCCAATATCTATCTGGCCACGCTGATTGCTAAGGTCAATGCCCAAATCCAATTGCAAAACCTGGACTTAACCAAGCAGAATTTACAACTCGCTAAACAAAATTTTGAGGTGGGCGAAACGGGTAAATCAGATGTATTGAGATTTGAGAGTGAGGTGGCACAGAATACACAGTCAATGGTAGAGGCCATCAATCAATTAGAACAAAATTTTGTTCGACTCAATCAACTACTCAATAATCCGATCGACAGAGAAATTGATATCGAGGACCTTGTCTTAAACGAAGGCTTACTGGAAAAATACGACTATGACGAATTGACCACCTTTCTCGACAATCCAAATTTGAGAGACCAATTTATCGAATTCTTAGTACAGGAAGCCTTGCTAAATGCTCCAGAAATCAGAGAACTTGGATATAATCTTGAAGCCACCGAGTATTCGATCGCCTTATTTGGAAAGGGGCGATATTATCCCAACATTGCTGCTCAGGGGCAGTACAATGCCGTATTTAGTAGGAGTGGTGCTGGTAGTGAGACCGAACTGGTTACAGGGGGCTCTATTCAAAATACCAATTACAATCTTGGGGTAAATATTTCGATGCCGATTTTCAACCAAAATCAAAATAATATTAACCAACAGACTGCCAAGATTCAAAAAGAACAACTACTGCTGAATCAAGATAATTTGGAATTGGCCATCGCCGCCAATGTCCGCACCAATGTACTAACACTAGTCAACCAAATATCCAATATCCAACTCTCAGAGATTTCAGAGCGAACAGCTAAGGAGGCATTAGAATTGACACAAACGGCCTATTCCAGCGGTGCCGTAAACCTGATACAATTATTAGATGCACAAAATAACTATCTCAATGCTCAGCTTGCCAAGGCCGCTGCGGTATATAATTTCTTAATCAATTCAATACAACTAGAGCGAAGTCTTGGCTATTACTTCTTACTCAATACAGAAGAAAAAAACAGCGATTTTAGAAGACGATTTTTTGACTTTATAAACAATGCTTCCAATGATAAATAACACCATCATGAGATACTCCCCTTCCATCTTTGTCCTGATCTGTTTTGTATTCTCCCTGACTTCCTGCCAGGAAGAAGTACAACAAGAAGAAACCTTTTTGCGCCCCGTGAAATACCAAACGGTTAGCTATAGCGAAAAAAAGAATATTAGAAGCTTTAGCGGAACCGCTCAGACGGATGCAGTCGTCCAACTGAGTTTTCGCAGCTCAGGTATTATTACCCAGTTCAATATCAAACTTGGTCAAAAGGTCCGCAAGGGACAACTATTAGGTAAACTGGATAATGTACAATCACGCCTGGCTTATGAACAAGCCATCACCCAATTAAATAGTGCAGAGTCTCAAATGAATACCGCAAAGCTCAGCCTCAATAGAGTACGATCCTTATATGAAAAGGGAAGTGCTTCCCTGGGTGAATTTGAAGCTGCAAAAAATGCCTATCGAACTGCACAGGAAGGATTTCAGTCTGCCCAGCGTGGCGTAGATATTCAAAAAGAGCAAATCAGATTTGGCTTTTTATACGCACCTGCCAATGGCATCATTTCAAACGTACTGGCCGAGAAGGATGAAAATGTAAGTCCTGGTCAACCCGTAGCCGTACTCAATGCTGGCAAGAATATGGAAATCGTCATTGGCATTCCCGAAAGTGTGATCAACAGCGTAGAAAAAGACATGCTTGCAACCGCCAGTTTTGCCTCCTTACCAGATAAAAATTTTAAGGCAAAGGTGACAGAAGTCGCCCCATCTATCGATGGAAATACGGCTACTTACCCCGTTCGTCTAACCATTGAGGAAGCAAAAGGAGAAATCAAGAGTGGAATGGCTGCCAATGTCAGTTTTGATTTTAGCAAAGATACTTCAGGTAAGCGCAAATTGCTGATCATCCCTATTAAAGCAGTGGGAGAAGACAATAATGGGCAGTATGTATTCCTCATCGATCAAAGCCGCGATACGGCTATTGTAAAAAAGCAATACATCGAACTTGGCGAAATCAACGAAAGCGGCTTTATCGTCAAAACGGGTATTGATGCTGGGCAAAAAATAGCAACTGCTGGTTTGCAGACCTTACTAGACGGACAGCAGGTCCTCGTGCAATAAGTTGCAGCAACCTAATCTAGAAAAAAGCCTTCAGATCATCTTCTAACCTTTAGTCTTTATGAATTTAGCTAAATTTTCTATAGAAAAAACAACCATTGTCATCACCGTATTAATAACGGTCATTCTTGCAGGTATTTCTTCTTACACAAATCTGGCCCGTGATAGTATGCCATCCTTTACGATACGCATTGCTACCGTAGTCACCGTCTTTCCAGGGGCAAGCCCCCAACGCGTAGAGCAATTAGTTACCGATAAGATAGAAAAGAAAGCACAGGAACTTCCCGAGTTGGAGGAGGTATCCAGTACCTCCCGTACAGGACTATCTGTCGTAAAAGTTGCGCTAAAAGATGAAGTACCCATTAAAGATATGCAAGCCGTTTGGGATCGACTACGCAGAAAACTAAACAAAATAGAAGGTCTACCTGATGGCGTTGTTCCATCATTGGATGAAGAGGGAATCGGCGAGGTATATGGTATCGTGGTGGGGCTTACCTCAGACGGCTATTCTTATGAGGAAATGAAAAATTATGCTGATGAGATCAAAGATGACCTCATCAAACTACCAGATGCAGCCAAGGTCGAACTAATGGGGGAGCAAGAGGAGCGAGTATTTGTTGAATTTGATAATACCAAATTGAAAGAGTACGGACTGTCCGCTATAATATTACAACAACTCATTTCATCAACCAATATCATCAACCCTGGGGGGCAGGTCAATATTGAAGACGAACGCATTATTTTGGAACCCACAGGTAATTTTAATGAGGTAAAGGATATTGAAGATATGCTGATCCCTACCGCAGGTGGTCAACAACTCATTAAGCTAAGGGATATCACCAACATTTACAAAGACTACATCGACCCACCTTCGCAAATAGTAAAGGTGAATGGGAAAGACGCCATTTCCATCCATGTCAATCTAAAAGATAATGAGAATATCGTAGCACTTGGAGAGAAGGTCGATGTCGTCATCAAAGATTGGGAAAAAAAGCTCCCCTTGGGATTAGAGCTGAGTCGCGTCACCTCGCAGGACGATTACATCCAATTTAAGATTGACAACTTTGTTGAAAATGTATTTCAGTCTGTTGCTATCGTACTGATTGTTATGTTGATTTTCCTGGGCATTCGTACAGGAGTAGTCATTGCCAGTCTAATCCCTATTGTGATCATCACAACGATTATGATAATGGGCTTTCTCAATGTAGGGTTAAACCAAGTCACCTTGGCCGCCCTGATTATGGCATTGGGGATGATGGTGGATAATGCTATTGTTGTGGCAGAAACCATCCTGGTGAAACTAGACAAAGGGATGGATAAAAAACAAGCTGCCTTAGAAGCATTTGCAGAGCTATGGACGCCTCTGTTGATCTCTACCTTAACCACCAGTGCTGCTTTTCTAGCCTTTTATCTTTCCCCTACGGTAATGGGAGATATCGTGGGGCCCATCTTTGTCGTTATCTCAATTGCCTTATTGTCTTCTTGGCTGATTGCTCTATCCATTATCACCTTGTTCTGTTATTTATTTCTAAAAGTATCTCCTGGCGGAAAGCAGAAATTGAGTATTGTAGACCGCATTATCAACACCCTCAAGAGATATTACAAGAATCTGATACTCGCCTCACTAAATAGTCGATACATCATACTCGGACTTATTTTCACTGGCTTTTTTGTCTCCATGTTCTTTTTTGGAAGTATCCCTTTTATCTTCTTCCCCGATAGTGATCGCAATTTGATTACTATGGATGTCAATCTTCCACAAGGCACCAAAATTGAAGCTACTGAAAAAATTGTCCAGCAAATAGAACAATACATGAGCGATTCCCTACTCGTCCCCGATGAGAGTCAAAAGGGCATACTCAACTGGACATCTTATATTGGCGAAGGGCCAGAACCTTATGATCTGGGATACAATCGAGACGAACCCAATTCTAATTATGCCCATATCGTCATGCGCACCACTTCCTTTAAGGAAAATAATGCCATGATCAAGAAGCTAGACCGCTTTACTTTTTTCAATTTTCCAAATGCAGATATCAAGGTTTTTCCACTAGCAGCAGGAGAAGCAGG
>JBCBDH010000285.1:0-7675 GCA_038529855.1 Bacteroidota bacterium
GCAGGATACTTGCCGCATAGAGGTACCAAGCACTTCCCAATCCGACCTTAATATGCAGTACCAGTCCCAAAATGAGAAAGAAGGCAATCAGTACGAATCGAATTTGGTTGTAGCGCATACTGCGAGCTTGATGAGCTTGTTTAGATAAAGTGGCTTAAGCTATTTCAGCATATCCGAGCGGTTGAGTAACATCCAATTACTATTTACCGCCAAAAAAGTGCCATTTTGGAAGATTGGCTGAAATTGTTCCTCAAAGAAAAGCTTTGTTTGCTTAAGATCTTCTTCTGTGAAGGCCAGCCGATTATACAATATAAGACCTTCTGGCTTGATAACTCGCTTTAATTGGCTTAGAAAATCAGCTCCTTGAATATTCCCTGGGATTTCATCATCCAGAAATACATCTACAGCAATCAAATCAAATTGGCGCTGGCATTGCGCCATGTAGGCGAAGGCATCTGCACAAATCATCTCGATAGGGGAGTGGATATCTGGGAGGGCATAGCGGTTGGCTAAGTCGAGTACGGCTTCGTCTATTTCGACTGCTGTATAGCGAAAGGTCTTTTGATGCTGTTTTTCCAAAATGATGGGAATACTTCCCAAGCCAAAGCCCAGAATGAGCATTTCCTGGCCATCGGGAAATTTATCCATTTGTATGCGACGGAAAGCGGCAGAAAAATTGTCGTACAAATCGCCATAAGAGTAAATGGCATTGGCTGTACAGAGCTGAAAGCGATTATTTTTAAGACTGACGTACAAATGCGGATTGTATTCGCTGAAACTGCTTTCGATATGAAATTCCATCAAATAACTCAGCCACCGCTTCCATTGTGGAATATGCACCGCCTGTCCCATCCTATTGCAAATGGACCTTCTCCCAAGGGCGATAAGTGCTGGTCAGATTAAAGACATGCTCCAAAATCTTTTGGTCGACCTCTTCAAAATCTTTTTGGCGGCGTTTGGTCACTCGCTCGGCAGTCTCAAAAGCCTTGGTGGTTCTATAGGTAGAGTAGCCACTAGTCCCTCCCCAAGAAAAAGAAGGAATAAAATTGCGGGGATACCCTGAACCAAAGATATTGGCAAATACGCCAACTACGGTACCTGTATTGAACATGGTATTGATCCCACATTTAGAATGGTCGCCCATGATCAAGCCGCAAAACTGTAAGCCTGTTGGTGCAAAACGCCCCACAGAATAGTCCCAAAGCCGAACGGGAGCATAATTATTTTTGAGATTAGAAGAGTTAGAATCCGCACCAATATTACACCATTCCCCCAATACAGAATTGCCTAGAAAACCTTCATGGCCTTTACTGGAATAGCCCGTCACTACAACATTATTGACCTCTCCGCCAATTTTGGAATAAGGCCCAACCGTCGTAGCACCATACACCTTGGCCCCCATCTTTAGGATGGCTTTCTCACACATCGCCAAGGGACCACGCACCATAGCACCTTCCAGAATCTGAGCCTCTTTACCAACATAAATCGGTCCAGTTGCCGCATTCAGAATAGCACATTCTACTGAGGCGCCCTCTTCCAAAAAGATTTGCTCGGGATTGATGATCTGATTGCTTTGGCTGATAGGAGCAGACTCGCGTCCTTTCGTCAAGAGTTCGAAATCCTGTCGAATGGCCTCATCATTATGGCTAAAGATATCCCAGGAATTATTGATTTTGATAAAAGGGGTATCCTCCAACTCAAATCCTGATAATTCCTCTATTTCCTCTTCTTTCATCAAATGATCAAACTGCTTTTTATTCAATCGCGCAGCGATGAGTTCGCCATCTAGCAGCAGGGCCTCATTGGTTTCGAGTTGTTTGATCAGGCGACAGAGTCTTTCTGTGGGAAGGACAGCTCCATTAACCACGAAATTATCGTCTTCAATATGCAAGGGAAATTTCTCGGACAGGTAATCCTGAGTAATGAAAGAAACCTGGCCATCGAGGTATTTGGCCCATTTTTCACTGGTTTTTAAAATACCAATACGCAATTCACTAACTGGACGGGTAAAGGTTAGTGGAAGTAGATGATCTCTAGATTCATCATCAAATAGGATAATGTTATTCATAGTACACTTTAGGCTTTCAGGTCGAGCGGGCTTTTAACTAATTGGCGCAAAAATACAGCTATTTTTTGGATGTAGGTATAAAAAAAAGTCCCGATCTACACCGGGACTTTTTTCGACCGAAGTCTGAACGCAGCCCCTGTGGAGAAGCGGCGTTAAACGAAAAGAACTACTTCTTCTTATTCAAGTTGAACTTAGCAAATTTCTTATTGAACTTATCAATACGTCCAGCCGTATCGACGAATTTCATTTTTCCAGTGAAGAAAGGATGAGAATAACTTGAGATTTCCAATTTGATCAGTGGATACTCTTTGCCATCTTCCCAAGTGATCTTATCTTTCGTTGGCGCACAAGAACGAGCAAGGAAAGCCTCATCACAAGAGAAATCCTTAAATACCACAGTTCTGTAGTTCTTTGGATGAATATCTTTTTTCATAATCTTGTGGTCCTTTTTATTATTAGGACGCAAATATAAGGGTTTTTTGGCTTTAGGGGAAGTTTTCTCTTGATCTTTATTGAAAAATCAATCCAAATAATGGGAAATTCAAGCCCTCCTCGTTAAACTGTAAATAAGCTGTCAGATTTTTGTGTAAAATTGCCTTAAATTTAAAGCAAGCAGGACTGCCCCATTTTAAAACTCAACACCAGATATTCGCCTATATCATCGTGGAGTATCGCAAACTAGTGTAGTCGAATGGATCAACAAGTCATGCTTTCTGCTTCCCTCAACCTGTGGACGCTGTTCTTTTTACTCGCCGCTGGACAAGGTCTTTTCCTATGTATTACCCTCTTTTTGAGCAATAATGGCAATCGACTCGCCAATCGAACCCTTGGCCTTTTTATTGGCTTATTTGCCCTGACGCTGTTTGAGTATTTTCTTCACTGGACCCGTTATATCCTGCTTTGGCCCCACTTTATGAGCATCTACGAGCCCATTATCTTTTTATTTGGTCCACTGCTTTACTTGTATTTCCGCTATTTGAAATCCACACGGCGACTCCATTGGTGGGAGATGCTGCACTTCTTGCCATTTCTACTCTATACCATCAATCGAATGCCCTTGTATTTATCGACGGCTGCTGCGAAATATGCCGTGCTCAATGGGCAGCCCATTCTGGAAAGTGGTATTCAATTGCCTTTTATCAATATATATGCTTATAAGCCCTGGCTTTTTGTAGGCCATCCTTTACTCTATGTGTTCATCCTTTTGGCCTATTTGCACAAAGAACAGTTTTTGCTTCGCCCAGATGGGCCACACAAAGTCCAGCAGGGCATTAGGCGGCGTTGGACCATCACCTTATTGGCCCTGTACCTGGGTTTTGTATTGAGTAATTTATCCTATTACGTTTTGGTTGGGATGCCTTTTTTCAATCCACAATGGGATTATGCGATTTCTTTGGCCATGTTGCTTTTTGTGTATGTGGTGGGCTATCTGGGATTTAGACAACCAGAAATTTTCTCTGGTGAATTAATGCCACAGCTTTTCCAAGCTGATAAGTACCAACATTCCTCCCTCACCAGTACTGCTGCTCAGTCCCTACTGCGCAAATTACTCCACTATATGGATACTGAACAGCCCTATTTGGATAATGAGGTTCGACTTGATGCGATGGCCGAAAAACTAGGCTGTTCTCGCCATCATCTCTCTCAAGTGATCAATCAAGAACTGAATAAGAGCTTTTCAGAGTTGATGAATGACTACCGCATCAAAGAAGTTGAGCAATTGCTAAAAGACCCTGCTAATCAAAAGCGATACATCATCGAACTGGCCTATTCTGCGGGTTTTAATAATAAAACCTCTTTTAATAAGGCTTTTAAGCTAAGAACGGGGCTTTCTCCTTCCCAATATCGACGACAGTTTCGAGCGAAGGGCACCCCAAAAAACTCTTATTAAGTCTAAGCGTCTATTTCAAAGGGTCAACATTTATCGGGACCCCCTTATTCCAGGTTTAAATCCACCATTTTACCACCATAGGGCGAATTGCTCTGGTATTCATGGATTTAAACTTTAGACAATGATTCAAAGACTTACTTACTCTTTATGTTTAGCACTGTTGGCTGGCTTGTGCTGCTCTTCACTCCAAGCCCAGATTTTTGTTCGCTCCAATGATGTGACCAATCCAGTGGTGGGCCAAGCGGGGAGCAATGGCTATACTGGCGCCTCCTGGATTGACTATGACAATGATGGCGATCTCGATTTATTTGTCAATAAAGACTTTTTATATACCAATGATGGAAATGGTCAATTTATTCGCGAACTGTCGACGGGTATCATTGGTACGACCAATACTATTGGTAATGGAAATAGCTGGGGCGACTTTGATAATGATGGGTTTATTGATCTGGCCATCGCCAATCAAAGTTCTAGTATCTACAGAAATCGAGGAGATGGTACTTTTGAAGCCATTAGTCTGAGCCCAGCTACCAATGGCTGGTCTTCCGCCTGGGCTGATTATGACAACGACGGGCGACTTGATCTGGTCATCACGCATCCTTGCTGCAATTTTATCGGCAATCCTCAGCACAGCAATCGCTTGTTTCACAATGATGGGGCGAATAACTTCAGCTTGGTTGATAGCACTGATGTGACGATGGGAAATGCGGCCTATACGGTGGCCAGTTGGTCGGATTTTGATGAGGATGGAGACATGGATTTATTTATTGGCAGTGGGGAGGTTTCCGTGTCCTCTAGGGATCATCTTTATCGCAATCAGCTGATGGAGAGCGGGGTGGCGGACTTGGTGCGTTGGGAGGGCGATCCGATTGCGGAGGAGCTGCGCGATGGGCAGAATTGGAATTGGATCGACTATGATAATGATGAGGATCTGGATGGCTTTGTAAGCAATTATCGCGCTCAGGAAGCCAATGATTTTTACAGAAATGATCAAGGGACCTTTGTGAATATGACGCAAAGCGATCTCGACTCGGATTTGACCACTGCCTCTGGGGCCTGGCTGACCAATACCTGGGGCGATTTGGATAATGATGGGGATTTAGATTTGGTCTTGGTCAATGATGGCGGGATCGATCGCTTGTATCTCAATGATGGGGATGGGACTTTTAGTCTGAGCCAGGATGCCTTTACTCTTAATGGCCCATCACGTGGAGCGACCTTAGGGGATATGGACAATGATGGCGACCTCGACCTGTTTATCAATGCTCCTGGGACCAGTGCCCGTGGTTTATACATCAACCAAAGCAATGGGAAAAGCTGGGCCAATATCCGCTGCGAAGGGACCCTGTCTAATCGCTCCGCTATTGGCACCAAACTGCGGGCCAAAGCCAATATTAATGGAATCGCCACCTGGCAAATGCGAGAAATTTCCAGTCAAAGTAGTTTTTGTGGGATGAATAGTCTACGCGTCCATTTTGGTTTGGATGACGCTAGCCTTGTGGACTCTTTGATTGTAGAATGGCCATTGGGGATGACCCAGGTCTTTACGGAGGTGCCAGTGGATCGTTTTTGTACGCTAAGGGAGGGGGAAGCCTTGGATTGCGGTTTGGTCAATTCTGTTCCAACGGTTCGACCAGTAGCTGCAGATTTTCAATTAAAACCCAATCCAGCCGTCAATGGCCAAAGCCAAATCACTTATCAATTGGCCAAGGCAGCTAGGGTAGAGGTGCGGATTTTGACTGCTGCAGGCCAACCACAAGGGAAATCCTATCAGCAGCAGGGTCAACTTCGCGGTCAATTTGATTTGGATTTGAGTGAACTAGCCCCTGGTATTTACCTTGCTGAGGTACAGAGCGGAGATTTTATTCATTGCTATCGACTAGTGGTGAGATAGCCACTAGCATTCAACTAAAAATGGTGTGCCTTTGGTCGGACTTGTCTAAGAGATAGGACCGGCCTTTTTGCTTAAATTCTACTGCTTGCAAAACTTTTATTGGCAACCCAAGTCGATCTGTGAGAAAGGATCATTATTGGGGAAGCAATTTCCAGATAATACGGCATCGGGCAAATAACGCTCCATATCAGCATCGTACAAACCTTTTTCGAGAAAGTAAACCAGGTCTTCTATTTCCTGTTCTGTGAGTTCCAATGGGCGAAACTGTGGCGAAATCTGATCTGCTGGGACGCGATCATTTTCAGCGATTCCTTCATTAAAATATTCTACCACTTCCTGTAGCGAATGTTTACTACTACCGTGAAAATAGAAGTTGGCATCCTTCATATTGTAGAGTTGGGGCACCTTGAATTTGTACATATCCTCCTCTTTCTTGGTAAAACCACCGCGGCCAATATTGCGGCGATCGTCAACATCGGTTCCAAAAGCCCCTGTCTCATAAAGGTCTTTAACACCTAATGCATAAAAGTGATCTGGATTATTGAGGGTAGGGCCATTGTGGCAATTGATGCATTTAGCCTTTCCAAAAAACAGCAAAGCGCCTTTCTTCATTTGATCATCCATCGCTAATTCATTTCCTTTTAGCCAGTCTTGAAATGGCGCTCTATTAGAAATCAGTGTGCGGAGATAAGAAGAGATGGCCAGGCTCATGGTGGTATGATTGTAGCGATCCTCAACAGGGAATTCAGAGAAACAAGCATCAAATAGGGCGCGATAGCCAAAGGTATCTAGCACCGTATCGTCCATCGACATGCGATGAATAGCTAAGCCTTCTATATTCTGGCTTTCCAAACCAAAATAGCCCAGGTGATTGATTTCGGTGAGTTCTTCTTCATTCCACAGGTCCTCTGTTCCTTCATTATTATCATTATAGCCAAATTGGCCATTCCAGCTTGTATTCTTGACAAAAGCGACATTGATAAGGCTCAGCGGGCGGGCTCCCTGTACATCTAGCTCACTCTCATCGTAGAAAGGCAAATTGCTCCTGCGTTCGCCATTTTCGCCAAAACCCACTCCACCATCTGCAATTCCCTGCGCACTTCCAGGCATAAAACCAGCGCTAGGCACATGGCAAGTCCCACAGGAATAGGTCCCCCTACCCAGCTCGTGGACAGGCGAAATGGCCAGGCCCGTCTCGAAAAAGAGCATCCGCCCCAATTCTACCTTTCCTTTGGTGATGGGATTTCTAGGGTCCTGAGGAATACTATGGTAATCGGTATTTTCGGGAAGAATAAAATAATCGAGTTGGCCATCTGCAGCCACCTTCTTGATTATTTGTTCCAGTCGTTGGTCTAGTGGATTATTGAGTTTATCTTTTGAGCAGGATAGAAAAACGAATCCAAAGGCACCAAGCAGGTATATCAGATATTTCATGTTCGTGTATGTTCATAAATTATAACCTGTATTCTGTATTGGGAGGAAAGCGTTTACCTAAGTATCAGAGGAGACGGAGAAGGACAATAGAAGGTCCGTCCAATGTTTGGATATGTAAAAGTAAGATCAAAAGCTGGGAAAAACAATACACGAATTAAGGTATTTTTTGGATAGAGAATAATCGCATCTACTTTTTGCCTTTTTAGGATACTTACTTAAGTGATTGATAGGTAGACTTTTGCGTATGATAGTTTTTCTATTATTTACTGCTCAGCCCAAAAAGAAAGACTGCTGAGGAGCAGTCTATTCCAAAAAAAGGATTTATATAAAGTCGGTGTTTATGAAAAATTGCTTCTTTGTAAATTTATTGTTCAATAAATGATTTCAG
>JBCBDH010000286.1:0-7643 GCA_038529855.1 Bacteroidota bacterium
CGCCATTGCTGGTAGCTAATTGGAAGGAGGGGACGGAGAAAAAATTGGATGGGTTTCCCCTATCCCATCACCACCCGCAGCAACTGAATCAAACCAAATAAAAACAGCAAAGCTGCCAATAAGCGATTGGTCACCTTAGCGACCATCTGCATCTTCTCCAATACCATCAAACCCATTTTTCCATAGAGCCACAGTACGAGCATCGTCCCAATAAAAGCGCCAATACAGAGGCCAAGGAAATCGAGGTTATTTCCCAGATGACCTTCCGCATGCAGATAGGAGCCGTAAAATAACCAATAGGGAATGGCTAATAAATTGAGAACGCTGATGGCCATGCCTTTGGCAAAGTCTGGCAGTTGTTGTTCTTCACTTTTAAATTCGCTCCGCTCCTTTTGTAGCAAAAAATAAAGCGCCAGTCCAAAAAATACAGGAATGGCTAAAATCTGTAGCCACTGATTGACGACGGGATTATTGGTAAACAAATAAGCAAACTTAACCGCAATCAGAATTTGGACCATTTCCACCAGCGTAGCGCCAAAAGCAATCCACAGCCCTGCTGCCAAGCCTTTATGAATGGTGCGCTCTGCCACCGTCAAGTTGATGATACCCAAGGGCAGGGTTCCAATAATGCTCAGTACCAAACCAAATCCCAAATGCAAAAACATAGCTATCCTTCTTTTTGTGTTTGCCGAACCATACGCATATAGCCAAAATAGTCGCGAAGCGCTTGTATGGCTTCCTTTAGCGTCATAGCCTTGATACCACGCGCCATTTGTTGTTGGCTGATTTGATAGATTTTATTCCAGTGCCAGAAAATGTCTTTGTATTTTTGAAGGAGCGGATAAGTGGGGTCGTAAATGTGGGCTGGCTCACTGGCGATGCCATTAAATTCCAAAATTTTGAAACCCTTTCCCGCCTTTAGACTTTCCATATCCTTACACTTCATATCAAAGCGGCCATAATAAATGCCCTCCATTCGCTGGCTGATGCTATTAAACAGCGCATGAAGTTCTCCGCTGATGTGTGCATTGCCATTTAGGAACATCGTTCCTCTGCTGTGATTACCAATGGGTTCTAATTCCAGCCATTCGCCTTTATTGGGTATTTGTTGGAGTAGCGCAGGGAAAGCCATACGGAAGCGAGGTAATTGCAACTTTGCCCGTGCCTTATTCGCCATCAATTCCTCAACGGTAGACTGTCCATCTCCTTGGACTTTAAGGGTTTCTTTGATACAAATAGACGTCACTTCTCCATGCTCATCAGCGGGCATTCGATAATGCATGACGCTAAGTTCCAAGGGCCAAGCCACAAATTCTTGTACCAGAAAATCAATAGCATGTTGGTTTAAATAGGCAATTAGCTCCTCCTCCTTTTCGATTCGCGTGACCAAAAAGCCTCGTTCGCCCACATTGGGCTTGGCAATGATTGGATAGTGCAAGCCCGCTGCCTGCATCTCTTGTTTTAATTGCTGAAATGAAGTACCCGCAGCGACAAAAACGGTAATGGGCAGATAAGCCTCAGGAATGCGTTTTAGGATATTGATTTTGGACTCCCCAAAAACACCTCCTGTTTCAATCACAGGATTGGCGGTACTAAAGAAAAAAAGCGATCTGGCGCGAAGCGCATAATACAACCAACACAAAACAACGGGGATATTGGTTACGGTCATTGGCCAATATTCCCAATGGAGCAGCCTAATGATAAAGGGGCTTTCCTTTAGTTGTTGCCAAAGGCTTTGTCTGGGTGAAAGGCTCAAGATATTCCGCTATTTACCAATTGAATTAGATGAAATAAGACTGAAGGTGGCTTTACAAGTAGGGTCAAAAGTAGAAAAAAACACGAAGGACACCTGAAAGTATGGCCTCAAAAAGTCTCCTCCAAAGCATTTTGCCCAAAACGCTTACCTCGCATAAGGTCGGTCATGACTCATCAAAGAAACATGTAAATGATCTGCCGTACCCCCATGTCTCAAAGTCCGCAGCCCCATCAACTGAAAATAGCCACTAAGCAAGTTATTTCGCAGCTCCCCGCGGCCAAGGGTTCGGATATCAATCGCATGGACATAGCCATTGCTCTGGGGATAATGTAGAGAATGCTGCTTCGTTTTCAGCCCCATTTTTTGATAATCCTCTGGTGAGCGATTGGCATCTGTGACAATTAGTGATTTGTCGACAAAAAGAATGGTGCTGATGCTCAGTCGAAGAATGGGATGCAGACTGGTGTATTCTTTCTGTACTGCTGGATATTTGGCATTGTCATTAGAAAAGTAAAGAAGTCCATACAGGCTGTAGCCCAAAACCAAAATCAAAGCCAGGGCAGAGCGCCGTCGCCAGGTCCCCGAATCGCCCAGATGTCCCGTCCATCGACCGTGAATAAAAGTGAAGTACAAAATCAAGAGCACCACTGTTGCCATGATCCCTCCTGCAATGGCGGGCCAAGGGGCCCAGTGATAGCTTTCATGTAAATACACAGAGCCACGGATCAAGAAGATAAAGGGCAATAACAACAGCAATATTACTTTGAAGAGGTAATACAGCACAAAGCGCATAGAAAAGGGTGAATTGGTTTACAATAGAAATTAACCATTTCAGCACAAAAATAGATTTCCTTTAGATCAAGTTTCGAAATTGCTCTACCAAGAAGGGCAAAAAAAGAAGTGCAGTAGTCGGGGACAGCGAATACTACACCTTTCCAGATAGCTTTTGGCTACCTACCGAAGATAGAAAAAATAAAGACAAAGTAGATCATTCACTTCAATGCTCCGCATTGAGCTTGATTACTTACCCCTATGATGTCAGGAATTGCTGGATACCCCTACTAGCGGAGAAGATTATTTTTTGAAAAGTAGGTTTTACCCTTGCTTAGTGCTGCTGAGTCGTGTAGTAAACCCCTGGTACTCCATCAAAAATAAAGTCTTTCCAATACCGCATTCCGATTTTTTCCAATACTCGAATAGAGGCACTATTGGCCTTTTGTGCTCGACCAACGATAAAGGGACATCCCAAGTCCTTTAATCCATAATCTAAAGAGACCTTTGCAGCCTCCGTTGCATAACCCTGCCCCCAGTAGGATCTGAAAAAGCGAAACCCAATATCCGTTTCCTTCAAATTCGGGCTGTATTTCAGTCCACACCAGCCCAAATAAGCGCCATCTGATCGACGAATAACCGCCCAGCGACCATAGCCATATTTTTGATAGTGATCGTAGTTTTGAAGAAAGTGGCGGGCTTCTTCCATATCTCTGAAAGTGCGATCTCCTGTGTAGCGAATGACTTCGGGGTCTTCGTTGAGTTGGAAAAAGTCAGGGGCATCTGCAATGGAAAAGGGGCGGAGTTGAAGTCTTGGGGTTTGGAGTAGATAGCTCATTGGGGCAAGGAGGAGGTGTAGTAATTAATTTCTTTAAGGGACTGGATGGCAAAGACGCGATCAGCTGCTACATGAGCGGTGTACTCAGGGTGCAACTCAATGGGCTGCATGTGGTACTGAATGCCTTCATGGGTCAGGATAGGCTCATGCACGTCTAGTTCGTGGGCGGGGAGGTAAAATCCTTTGCCAATCACCTTCATAGCAGCTTCCTTTCGGGTCCAGAATTGGTAAAAAGTAGTGCTGATATTTGAGGCTAGGCGTATCGTATCCCATTCGCGGTCAGTATAGACGCGTTTAAATGCTTTTAAATCGGTGATTTCCTTCCGCCATTCTACATCAATTCCCACTTTTCCTTGTTTACTTATGACGAGGGCGACCAAGCCCTGGGTGTGGCTGATATTGAAGTCAAAAGCTTGGTTGGCGACATAAGGTCTTTGGTATTCAGAATAGGAAAGTTGATGAATCAGCTGAGGGTCAAATGCCAAATCGCGAAGGGCTTCGCGTAGCAGTAGTTTGCCAAATAAGCCATTTTGTGCATCCTCCCAACGCAAATAGCGACGAATGCGGTCTTGCTGCGCTGGCGATAAAAGCGATAGAAGCGCTTCAAACTGATCGCTCTTCATGCGAAGATGGGTCCTGGAAAAATAGATGTGGAGCATACTGTTCATCCTTGTATACCTAAAGAAAGGAAAATAATCAGGAATTCGGAAATGATCAATTGTGGTTGGGCAAAGAGCATCGCCGCAGACACGACAATTTGATCAAAGCCTCCTCGATCTCTTCGCAGCCTTCTTATAAAATCATTATATTTAAAATATCTGCCTATAATACGATACCTATGGATCATTTTTACCCTAAAAGTCTATGCTCCTCCAATATTTATCGCTGTCTTTGGCTCTTCCTGGGGATGGGGCTATGGAGCTCTTGTTCGAATCATTTGTTGAATCGACTGGATTTATCAAAGGAAGAATTTGTACAAGAAAATATCAGTTTTACCAATCCTGATAATAAGATCAAACTATCTGGTTCGCTCATTTATCCAGACAGCAGCGATTATGAATATGTCGTTTTGATCGTGCCAGGAAGTGGTCGGAACCGACGGAATGAACATCCCAAATTGACTCGTTTTTTGCTAGAAAATGGGGTAGCTGTTGCTAGTTTTGATGACCGCGGGGTTGGCAAATCCAGAGGTCGCTTTTTTGATGCCACCACTGAAGATTTTGCCGTAGATGTAGAGGCTTGTTTTGAATACCTTAGGTCCATGCCCTTATTGGCGGATAAGCAAGTGGGCATCATTGGGCATAGTGAAGGGGCACTGATGGCGCAGATTGTGGCTTCTCGAAACGAACTGGTGGATTTTGTGATCCTCATGGGCTCCCCAGGCATCAATGGGATGGAGTTGGTGATCGATCAGGCGGAGCGAATACCCAAGCTGTTTCAGATGGATGGGGAAAAGGCTGAAAAGACTTTGGCTTGCTATCAAAAGGTCTTGCCGATGCTTCAGCAGGATAAAGAGCGGAATGTCATCCGCTGGGAAGTGACGCGCTATCTGGCTTCTGAGGGGATTCGGCGAGTGCCTCCTTTCTTTTTTGATGATGTATACCTGCATTGGATACAATTTGACCCTCGACAATACATCGAGCAAATCCACTGTCCAGTTCTGGTATTATCTGGTGAATACGATTCCATTATTGATGCGGATAAAAACCTCAGACGGATTGATAGATGCCTGAAATCTGTTGACCATCCCTGTTTTAGGGTGTTCAGATTGCCCGAACTCGGGCATTACCTACAGCATTTTGAGGATCGGGATATGTACAATATGGACCCCATTGCTCTACAGTTGATTCTCGACTGGTTTAATCTTTCCTTAGAAGAGTTGTGCTTAAACAGCAATGCCGATGGCTAAATGGCCATCGGGATGGTTGGACTCTGGGCAGAGTCATAGGCTAAGTGCTTAAGCTTAGCTTTTCCTTTCCCCCTACAAAGAGAAATAGCGCATATGCTTCACCTGCCCCCGCATAATGCCCTTCACATCAAATAATAGCGCATCCTCCGTACTCATCCCCTGATAATAGGCTTCGCTCAGCTCCTTGTAGTGATCATGGCTCACGGTCAGAACAATCGCATCGTAATTGCTGCTGACCTGACGCTTCAATTCAATACCATATTCCCGCTTGACTTCTTCTGGGGAGGCAATAGGATCAACCACATCAATGTAGGGGCATTGCTTGGCCAGGGCCATCACCATATCTGCTGCTTTTGAATTGCGAATGTCAGTCACGTTTTCTTTGAAGGTAATGCCCATGATCAACAGCTTGGCCTGGGTGAGTTTCTTACCTGCCTTGCGCAGCTCGCGAAATACCTTCTGGGCAATCTTGTTGGGAACCCCATCATTAACACTCCGTCCTGCCGTAATGAGGATAGGATTATGCCCTACCCGAATGGACTTTTGGATCAAATAGTAAGGATCGACACCCACACAATGACCACCGACCAATCCTGGAGAAAAAGGCAAAAAATTCCACTTGGTACTCGCCGCCTCCAATACCTCATAAGTATTTACATCAATTTTCTCAAAAATCATCGACAGCTCATTCATCAAAGCAATGTTCACATCCCGCTGGGTATTTTCAACGATCTTAGCCGCTTCAGCCACTTTGATAGAGGCCGCCTTATAAACCCCTGCGCTAATAATGCTTTCATACACCTGCGCAATTTGCTCCAATGCCTCCTCATCACTTCCCGAAACGACCTTGGTAATATTCGTAATGGTATTCTTCTTATCTCCTGGATTGATCCGCTCTGGCGAATAACCCACTTTAAAATCCTGATTGAGCTTCAAACCTGACTGCTCCTCCAATATCTGTACACAAACATCCTCCGTACAACCAGGATAAACCGTTGATTCAAAGACCACATAATTGCCCTTTTTCAATAGCTTACCAACGGCACTAGTCGCCCCGCGAAGGGCCCTCAGATCAGGTTGATTATAATTATCAATGGGCGTAGGAACAGCGACGATGTAAAAGCGAGCTGCTTTCATAGCTTGGGCTTCTGCATTAAAGCTGATATCCCGATTTTGAAATTCCTCGCCAGCAATTTCCCCCGCAGGGTCCACGCCCTTGTTCATCAAATTGACGCGATCTTCATTGATATCAAATCCGATCACAGAAAAATGGCGAGCAAATTCTAAGGCGACTGGCAAGCCCACATAGCCCAGCCCCACTACTGCCATCTGGGCATTCTTAGCTTTTAATGCTTCAAAAATAGTGGGATTGGATACCTCTTTGAGCGTAGTCGATGGTGGATCAGCGTCAGTGTTTGGGTAGTTGGCCATATCTTGGATCAGTTTTTCTGGGCACCTTTTGCCCCATTGTTTTTTGTCAATTGATGATTAGGAAAAATACTGTTTTGATAATTGATAAGATTTGCTAACTACGGATGCTCAAAAACGATTCCAAATTTCAATAATTTTTAAATTATTGTTAAAAATAATATGTATGTGGGCTGCCCTGTCGGACTGACTCCCCGCTAAAGCGGGGTCAGTCCGACAGTTGCGGGTGGACTTAGGAGTGCGAACTTTAGTGGGGTCAGTCCGCCAAAGCGAGCAGGCTTTGATATAAAGTGCCAACGACATTGGGGTCAGTTGGAGAGTAGATGCTGCGCTCCTATCCGTCTGACAGTTGTGGGTAGGCTTTAAATTAATTTGGGGCTATCCAGGCTATGCTAGCGTTTCTTGGGCATGCGTCTTCATTTTTCATTTGATAAAAATGAAGCAAAAATCTAGGCGAAATAAACTTATTTGCTGCTATCATTTGGCTATCGCCAAGCCATCGCATGCTCAGACAGTATTTCGCTAGGCCGCCCGCCCTTAGGAGGGGTTACTTCAGGAGTAACCCTTCAGGCTACAGTTGAGTTTGTTTACCAGCGAGTTTTAAGGTAATTCATATACTTCTTTTATTTACTTAGTGCGGGCTGCCCTGTCGGACTGACTCCCCGCCAAAGCGGGCTCAGTCCGACAGTTGCGGGAAGGCTCAGTCCGACAATTGCGGGAAGGCTCAGTTCGACCATCACACCACCAAAACTAAAAATAAGCATGCAAAGCCATCAATATCTCCTCCATCTCCTTCTTGTAATGACGCGAACTACCCATATAATTATTATGCATAAAACTAAAAATCAGCAGTCGTCCACTACGAGTGCGTAAATAGCCACTCAAACAATGCTTATTACTCAAAGTACCCGTTTTGGCAAAAACATAAGGCTCCTCCTTTC
>JBCBDH010000287.1:0-7592 GCA_038529855.1 Bacteroidota bacterium
TCGAGAAAAGGAATGATTGTTTTGTCCCCGCTACCATAGGTGCCATACCAATAGTAGCTAATTGGATTAGCTGGGACGGCAAATCTTCTGGCAGCCTGGCACCTATGAACATTATTGGCACTGACTTGGGGCAAGCCGCTCCAATTAATCCAATTAGCTACTATTGGTATGGCACCTATGGTAGCGGGGACAAAACAATCATTCCTTTTCTCGAACACGACAACAAACACTATGGATTTATTTTCTGCCCCGAAAACGTGGGCTATGGCAAAATGGTAACCATCTCTGACCAAGACTGGGTTCGCACCAATGACAATCCCATCTTGATGAACCAAATCCTAAAATACTTGGTCGACAATCCTGCCTATAGCGAAATGCCCAGTGTTGCCATCGAATCTGATCAAGACCTACCTTGTGATGGCAGCATCGCCACCTTTACGGCGAATATGAATATCAACATTCCCAGTGCAAGTCTACAGTGGTCCGTCAATGGTACAGACATCATTGGCGCTAACCAAGCCAGCTATAGCACTGATGCGCTAGACGAAGGCGATGTCATTGGCTGCCGTTTGGAAATGATGGGAGACTGTGGCATGTTTACGATCCTTTCTCTTCCTGTAATCTACAGCGAAATTTTTCCGCTCACCCCACCTAGTGTGAGCATAAGCGCGGATATGGAAAGCGCCTGCGAGGGCGAAACCATTACCTTCTCTCCTACGATCAGCGGCGCTGAACAGGCCAGCGAGCTCCATTACCAGTGGATGCTCAATGGCGAACTAGTGGCCCAGAGCGAAAGCTGGGCAGTTGATCACCTAAAAGATGGTGATGAAGTCAGCCTGCTCTTTATCTATAATGATGAATGCAGTGCTGACAATGTCGTCTTCTCCAATACAATCGTCGTACAAATCAAAACCCAGCTCGATCCCACTATTCTCATCGAACCCAATTACTTGGCCATCTGCCAAGGCCAGAAAGTCCGCTTCACCGCTACTGGACACCATTGGGGGGATCAGCCCAACATCAAATGGACCATTGACGGCCAAGAGGTCGCCAATGGACAAAGTACCTTTGAGACCGACCTACTAGAAAAAGGCCAAGTCGTCAAATGCCACATCACTTCCAGCGCTATCTGCGCCACCAATAGCGAGATCAGTTCTAATCCCATTAGTATCGAAGTAAATGAATTACAAATGCCATCTGTTTTGATCGTTCCTCAGCAGCAAAGTATCTGCCTTGGAGAGATGGCTTATTTCCGCGCTGAACCTAAAATTGGCGGCGATACTCCTAGCTTTCAGTGGGTAGTCAATGGCCAGGCGGCTGGCCAAAACTCCGCCAATTTTGAAACATCCAATCTTACCAATGGCGCAGTCGTCAGCTGTATTATGACTTCCACTGCCCAATGCTTGGTGACCAGCGAAGTCCTTTCGCAAAACATCGAAATGGAGGTCAGCACACCTATTGATCCACAGGTCAGCATCCAAGTAGACAAGGCATTTAGCTGTGTTGGTTCAGACCTTACTTTTACCTTTGAAGGCAATGATCTGGGTGACTATCCTACTTTTCAATGGCTGGTCAATGGTAAGCCAAGTGGTATTACAGCAGCCAGCTTCACTAGCAATGCCTTTAATCAGGATGACATAGTCAGTCTAAGAGTCCTACTCAACAGCGATTGCCAAACCAGTGATGAAGTCACTTCAGCGGGTATTACAGTAGAACGCAGCCTGCCAGGTATTCAGGTGATCGAATTGGAGACCGAAAAATGTGGACATCACAATGGACTTATTGAGGTCGAAACATTGGGCGGTATCTCTCCTTATACTTATGCCTGGAATACTGGTGATGTCGAATCTTTTCTCACTGATCTCAGCGCTGGAGCCTACAGCGTAACGGTGAGCGATGCCATTGGCTGTACAGCAACCTTAAGCACAACATTGGATCAGGAAAGCGATGAGCTGATTAGCGAATTGTATGTGATCCAGCCTGATTGTGATGCCAATCCAGGAAAAGCGACCGTTTTTGTTAATGACAATACCCAAGATTATCAATTCAACTGGCAAACGATGAGTGGACAGTCGCTGTCAGATGCTCAAACGGCAGAAGAATTGGTAGCGGGCAGCTACATCGTCGAAGTAAGTAACGAATACAACTGTGTTGATCGTGATACCATTCACATCAGTGCATCTCCCGCCATTGAGGTCCAAATGCCTGAATCTACGACCATCAATCTAGGCGATGAAATTGAACTACCTGTCTATGCTTATACTCAGGCGGGTGAATTGAGCTACACCTGGCTCAATGGGGAAGACCTGAGCTGTACGGATTGTAGTCAACCTAAGGCCCAGACCTTGCACAGTACTACCTATCAGTTGGAAATTAGCAATGAGGCAGGTTGTACCGTTCTTGAAAAAGTAAGCGTTGAGGTATTGCCCAAGCGCGATCTATTCATTCCCAATGCCTTTACGCCTAATGGCGATGGCCATAATGACACCTTTACAGTCTTTGCGGGTGATCAGGTAAGTGCCATCAAAAACCTTCAAATCTTTGATCGTTGGGGAAGCGTGTTGTTTAGTCAGCAAAATGTGATCGCTAATAGCGAACAAGATGGCTGGGACGGCACCTTTGGCGGAAAGCAAATGGGTATGGGTGTTTACATCTATCAAATGGAGGTAGAGTACATTGATGGTAGCCAGGAAATCGTTTCTGGTGATATGAGTATTCTTCCCTAAATCCCAATTCAAAAAAGAGGGCTAAAAAATTGAGCTTCCAAATTTCACAGGATAGTTAATGCAACTTACAGGTATTCAGTTACTTTGCTTTTATTGGCATAAAAAAGTTTTCACAATGAGCATTTGGGCTTAGCACTTAGTTTAAAATAACTGAAACCTTTTTCCTTTCTGACTCGTAACTAATTACGAATTTAAATTTATACAAATTATCTATTTTTCGCCTCTAATTGGCATTAGCTGGTAAGGGCAATTAAATGTATTTTGAGAAAATCCCCTGAATATGCAAAGAAGCGATATCCCTCAGAAGCTGGTCTGTTCGATCACTTTTATTTTGCTGATTTTTCTTTACATTTCTCCTGCTGAGGCCAATTGTATCTATGGTCAGCCACTTAGCGGATCGAGCAGCGAGAATGGCAATGTCATCTCTTGGAGTACTTTATCAGAAGAAAATAATGACTTCTTTGTCATCGAACGATCTACGGACGGTATTCATTTTGAGACAGCCGCAGAGATCGACGGGGCGGGAAAGAGTATGGAATTAAAGCAGTATCGCTTTCTCGATATTAATAGTAAGCACACCAAAACCTTTTACCGTTTATTACAAGTTGATTTTGATGGTCAGACTGGACTTACGCATACGATTATCGTGTACAAGTCCAAGGAGGATCAAGTTTTTAGCATCACCGCCTTGAGTGCTACGGCTACGGAGCGCTACTTTTCCATGACCCTGGAATCTAAACTGGGGAGTGATTTGAGCTATGAGGTGATTGATACGGAAGGGAAGGTACTCAAAACTGGTGCTGCTCGAATCATCAAAGGCGTTAATGCCATCTCTATTGACCTGGAAAGTCTGGCGGTAGGTGCTTACCAATTGGCCGTATCAGTTGATCAGGCCACGGAGATTCTCAACATCAAAAAATTAGACGGCCCAGAAGTGCCAAAGATCAATTTGGCCAATAAGGGGCGTAACAAATAAAGATATTTAAGATTAAAATTGGGTAAAGTAAGTAGCTTTTAAAGGGCTATCCTTCGGGATGGCCCTTTTATTTTAGGGGCATATCCCGTAACTTACTGTCTATCAATTACTCCGTTTATGATCCGCCTAATTATATTAATCGCTCTTTTTCTCCTCCATTTCCCTGGCCCAAGTGCCCTCGCTCAAGTAAAATTGCCTAGCGACTTCCAACAACAACTGGATCGCCACGAACTTCATTTTTACCAACCCCTGGAACGCTCCTTCCGTCGCATCCGCCAAGTCAAAAATCCCGTCCAAAGCTGTCAATTCGCTATGCGCTCCCGCAAAGGCGGCCTGGAGATTCGCTACCTCATCCGTCCCATCAATGCCAATCATCCGCCTATCCCCCATATCGAATACCTGGCCATGGCCAGTCATCTAGCCAGCAATGAGGAAGAAAGCCATATTGCCGTTCATCAATTGGCAGAGACGGAAGTACAGGAGCAGCTACACGCTGATTGGGGCGCCGTCAGCTACTTCCGCCCCAAATCTGCCTTTTCCAATAAACGCCACTGTAAGATGCTGTCTTTTTTTGCGGAGGGAAAGGCCCAGGTTTTTGTCTTTTTCCTATTCAATCAACCTATTGAGGCCCTAGAGCAGCAGTTGTTTAGCATTTCGTTTAAGTAAAGCCATCCAAAACTGCCTAAAAAATAGAAAGTCGCATCTTCAAACAGAAGTGCGACTCACTACAACAAATTATAATCCCATGAACATATCCAAATTTGGTGGCTGACCTTTTGGTCAGCAGATCAATTTCGTTCTCCTCGTTAAAGTTGGTAATAGCAAGTCGTACCTTTTTTGATACGACTCACTATTAACAAATTATAATCCCATGAACATATCCGAAATTGATGAGGCCGAAATCTTTCAATCAGCCTTGTGTCTATCTCCTCGTTATCTATCAATCACAATACAATAATCAGCATAATATCTGCTAAGGCCAAAGACAAAAAAGGAACATTGTGCGAAAAAATACTACCCTAAACTCAAATCATATAAATCATAAACAACTGATAATCAATAATATTTACAAATAAAAGGTTCAAAAAATGTGAATAAAAAGTAATTTTTTACATTACAGAAATTTGTTATTCTTTCTAAAAAAATAGCTTTTTCTTTTCGAGAAAAGCCCAGAGAAAAAAAAAGTATCCCTGTGACAGAGATACTTTTAAAATTATATGATGAAAAATTTATTAACGCTTTTCCAAACTTTATCTACTGCTTCAAGAGCTTCAAAGTACTGGAGTGTTCAGGGTCGCTGATCTGTAGCCAGTAGAACCCTCTGCTGAGTTCTTCTCCAAACTCCAGGTCGATACGCTGGTAATTGCGCAGGGCAGTCTGGGTTTGATAAACCAACTGACCACTGGCATTGATTAGTCGCAGTAGTACGGATTCGCTGTCTGGTCCTTTGTAAATCAGTTGGAGCTGATCTTGGAAGGGATTGGGAAAGACATCAGCTAGTGGATAATCCTGTTGGATATTGATGGCCTTAATGGGCGAAAATTGGGACTGCTGATCCAAATCGACCTGTTTGATTCGATAATAGCGCAAACTTCCCGTAGCGGCTGATTTATCGACAAAACGATAAGCCTGTAGCTCATTGCTGTTGCCAGCGCCTGCTACCTTACCTATACTGGAGAACTCCCCTCTTGCCATCGCCTCCTTACCCATGGCGACCTGTATGTCAAAATAATCATTATTGTGCTCTGAGTTAGTTTGCCAGTTGATCACCACCGTAGTTCCTACTTGAGCAACATCAAAACTCAACAAATCAACAGGCAGTGGATTGCCCACAAAGAAGTGAAAGTCCTTTAAAGAGAATCCAGCTGATTGGCGCTGTGCAAATTTGAGCTGAGTGCTGGATGAATAATTTTGCCCAGCTTCGAGTAGTATGCTACTGATATTGAGATTATTGATTGAATTCCAGTCGCCATTGGTCTGATCCAATTCGTACAAAAGTACCCAAGGATCGCTATCTGAGCCTCTGATCCAAATCTTATCGTATTGACTGTCCTGATCAAATAGTGGCCCTATGGTACGAGTTTCTACGGCATATTTAAAATTCATGTAAACGCCCCAGCCATTGATGTCCTCCCCTGCTAGGTTCATCGTCAAATAGGCTTGATTATCTACATTAGTCATATCCGTGTAGATTTGTGGCGTCAAGCTCATAATGCCCGATCTGATAGACAACAGGCCATTACCTGCCGTTTCGTAGTCCCAGCTTTCTAGTTGATCCAGCCCAAAGGTGGTTTTGCTATAGGTTAGGTTAAGATTTTCGTCAAAACTCATAACCCTTGGAAAGATGACGCGCTCATTGGCCAACTGTTCAACCTGTACGGCTTCCTCCAGATGATTATTACCCGTGAACTGATCTTCTGCAAATTCCAACCAAGCGTCAATGGTATGCACACCAACACTAGATAAATCTGCTTTTTGGCTAAATTCGAAGAGCAGCGAATCTCCTGACTGAATGGTCGAAGTGCACAGCTCAGCGATTTCCTCTCCCCCATCAACACGGTATTTTACCGTAAAATTGCTGATAGGAGAAGTACCCATATTATTAATAGTGATGCTTACGGCCTCTTCATTACCCAATGCCGCTGAAGTCGCTACGCGGCCAATCACCTTATCTATCTTCAAACTGCCAAATTTCAAATCGCTGTCCCATTGACAGGAAACGCCTGACTCCGCGATCGTACTAACTGCAATCGCTCGCTCACTCGCTACCCCTGTTGAACTGATCGCCTTTACACTAAACCAATACTCGCTACCATCTACAAAAGACTCTTCTGCCAAATAAGTTGTATCCTGAGAAGTCCCAATCCTACTCATCTGCTCCCCATCAAAAAGATAAATCTCATAGCTATCCGCATAGGATACTTCCGACCAAGTCAAACGAATCAGCTCCTCGCAAAAGGGCGAAGCCGCCAGATTCTCTGGACTATCTATGATGTAAAAGGTACTACTGCTTTGCCCATTAACACTTGTCCCGCTTTTGCTAACCCGCACTGTAGCCTGTTCAGTAAAAGCTTCAGGAATGGTCCAGTCGATATAGCGCACATCAGCGGGAACGCTAGTCGCTAGATTGATCCAGGTACTTCCTCCATCCAAGGAATAATCCACATCAAAAGTCTGGGTATTGGTTTCATCCGTATCCCATTGTACCATTTCCTCTGATCCTGGAACCAATTTCTCTCCTCCATAAGGAAAAGTCACCACCACTTCTGGACTCACCCATTCATAGGTCATCACATAACTTTGAGGACCTACAGGCACCTCTTTTCCAAATATGGAAACGGTGTAATTACCTGCCTGCGGATCATCAATGGTCACTTGTTCAATATTATTGAGCGTGTCAATCTGACGAGTAGCCAAATCAGCCACGTGCAGGGTATCGTGATTGAGTACCCAAGGGCGATAAATCTGGCCATTGGGGGCAGTAATCACCAAGTCTAGATCATTGATCAAAGTTTTTGCAGCGAAAGCTTCTGCTTCTGCATCATGCCAATAAAGCATAATCTTTAATTGCTTCTTACCAGCAGGAACCGTAATGCTGTGATCATTCTGTCCTCCATTTTCCAAGCTTTGCTCCAGGTATTGCCCTTGCTCAATCGTCTCAACCGCACGACGGCCATTGATCAATCCAAAGCCATAGATATAATCAGGCCCCACATTGCCCAAATCATCTGCAGTATTGCAAGCAATGGCTTTCATCAAAGCCCCTGTGGGATTGCTTCCACCATTTAACTGGCGATAGCGCTCGTAAAGTAGGGCTAGGGTTCCCGTCACGGAAGGAGCAGACATACTCGTACCACTGGCCTTCCAGTAATTGTACTCGCGACCAGTTG
>JBCBDH010000288.1:0-7588 GCA_038529855.1 Bacteroidota bacterium
CATTTAGGGTATCGCTGGGGCTTTCCGTTCCTGGGCCAAAAATGAGTTCTGTACGTGAATTTATCAGAAAACTTTGGTACTTCCTATTCAAGTACAGAACTCATTTTTGGCCCAGGAACGGAAAGCCCCAGCGATACCCTAAATGACGATCGCATCAATAAACGACCTAGTAAAAGTTAGCCTTCTGTTTTTACAAAATACATCTTGGCCTTTCCGCGATGCTTGAGGTCAAATTCTCCTCTGTAGCTACAGTCAAATTGCTCTTTGACCAATTGATAAGTACTATCGGAAATACAGATCTTTCCATTGACACCATTGCTCTCCATCCTGCTGGCAATATTGACCGTATCGCCCCAAATATCATAGGCAAATTTGTTTTTCCCTACAACACCCGCAATCACTCTCCCCGTATGTACCCCTACCCGCATGCGCCAATAAGGAAGCCCTTGCGCTTTTTTCTCTTCGTATCGCGCTTCCATAAAGTGATGCATAGCGAGAGCCGCTAGGACAACATCTTGCGGATTAGAGGTATTGGGTGTCGGAATACCCCCTGCACACATATAACCATCCCCGATGGTCTTGATCTTTTCCAATTGATATTTGACGATGATATCATCAAAAGCCCTAAAACAGATATTCAATTCCTTGATCAACTCCTCTGGCGACATGTTAGAAGAAATTTGGGTAAAACCAGAAAAGTCGGTAAAGAGGACCGTTACCATTTCGTATTCCCTTGGCGTTGCCACACCCGTTTCTTTTAGCTCGGTCGCCGTCGCATCTGGGAGGATGTTGAGGAGTAGTTCTTCCGCTTTATTACGCTCCTTTTCGATTTCTACATTTTGGGAGGCGATTTGCTTGTTTTGCGCGGCTAATTTTCGACTAGCCGTTCTAAAATAGAGTAGTCCTGAAAGAATCAATATTAAGATCAAAGCCAGCAATCCGCCCAGCCAGTAGACGAAGGAACGAAAGGTTTCCTGCCGTTCCAATTCCAAATCGCTGATGGCCTGTTCTTTTTCCAAGCGCTCTATTTGCCTCAGGCGATCTTGCTCCTCTGCTGCTTTTTGGGCGAGTGCCAATCGATTATTGACCAATTCCAGCTCGCGCTCTTTTTCCAGCCTTTGCAATTCTGATATCTCTCGATCCTTTTGCTCGGCCAGCAGCTTCTGTGCAGTGATGCGCAGCTCTTGCTCGGTGCGTTCAGCTTCTAATGCCTTATTGCGCAAATTGGCTTTTTCTACTTCTTGTTCTTGGCGAAGCAAGCTAAGCTCAGCTTCTTTGCCTTCTGCTTCCAGCTTCAGCTTATCAGATTCGAGTTGTAGCTGACTAATGGTGAGGTCTTTGATTTCTTGATTGACCAATAACAGCTTGATCTCTTTTTCGGTGCGTTCCAAAAGAAATTGTTGTTGAAGCAGCTCTTGTTGTCGAATGCGTTCTGCCAATCGAAAGGAGTCGCGGAGCTCTAAATGGTATTTATAATAATCTAGGGCCTGTTCGTAATCGTATAATTTTTGATAAATGCCTGCTCCTTGACTGTAGGCTTCGCTAAGTGGTTCTAATAATTGATGTCCGCTAGCATATTCGACCGCGCCTTCATTATATCGAAGGGCATTGTAAAGATCACCTATACCCAAATAGATGGCACTGATCATTAAATCGATTTCTACCCTTTCTCTTCGTTGCCTGGCTTTTAAGCTTTGTTTGGCTTTTTGTAAATATTGTATGGCATCTGCTGGTTTGTCAATATTCTGATAGGCAATGCCCAAATTGCTCAGCAGGATGTGGCGATCTTCACAGGATGTACTTTTGCACAACTCTTCAGTGATTTCAAAATAGTCAATCGCCTCAATAAACTCTCCTAGCTTATTGTACAATACACCAATATTATTATTGGCCACTGCAATTTGTGCAGGATCTCCTTCTTCCTCTGCCAGGCTTAAAATGTTGTTACTGTAAGTAAGTGCAGTTGAATATTCCTGGTCGCGGCTGTACAATTTCACAATGTCCTGATACACCTGTATCATACCTGGCCGATTCTTTTTGCGCTTGTAAATGTCCAAACAGTATTGGTAATAATACAAGGCACTGTCGGCTTCTTCTAGTTGGAAAAAAGTATAGCCCAATAGGCGATGGAGTTGAAAACGCTTGGCCTCATTTTGATTTAGGGGCATGGCCAATCGGTAGTAGTCCAGTGCCTTAGTATGCAGATTTTCCTGCTGGTAAATCGTAGCTGTTTTGAAATAGGCATCGTAGAGCGCATCGATATCCTCCTCTTTTTCGATGTAGGTAATGGCCTCTAATTGGTAGCGGAGCGCCGTCGTCAAATCCTCTTGCTCCCGCTCAAAGTCAACCAATTGGTAAAGAACCTCTAGTATAGCTGGTTGATAACTGAGTTCGCGTGAACGGCTAAGGGCTTTTTGATAGTAGTAACGGGTAGAATCAGCCTCGCTTTGTACTTTGGCTTGTGCCAAATAGCTTTGCAATTCAGCTTCTTCTGCATTAGACAAACGATCGGGTGCTTGCGCCAGAAGTTTGGGGCAAAAAAGGAGGAACAATAGCCCATATCCAATACCAATATATCTCTGCCAGTTCATTAGTCTAATAAATAGCTGAGTCCCAACTGCGCTGTTCGTTGCAATTGGGGATTGTAAAATAAGTCATCCACAAAACCACTAGCACCCAATCCCCCATAACGATTGTTGAATAGATTGATGATGCGGATATAAATTTGGAAATTTCGACTCAATTCAACTCTTGTCAATAAATCGACTGTATAATAGCCACTGTTTTTTCGTGCATTACCTTCATCCAACACAAATCGGCGAGTCCAATCGCTCATAAAGGTATTCTTGATGTTAAAAAACAACTTTCTCCCTGGTTTAAAGGAGATGTCCAACTGTCCCAAAAAGCGAGGCTGCATTCGGGGTTGGTCCAAACGACCTTTGCCAAAAGGCAGGGTTTCCTCTCCTCGACTAAAGTTGAGGCTCAAACGGCTGTAAAAGCGATAGCGGGGGAGTATATTTTGTAAGACCAAATTACTTTGGATGCCATAAACCGATGCATTGGAATCATCATCATTAGAATAACCCAAGGCAAAGCGATTACTGCCCGACAATTGAATGGGGTTTTGATCAAAATTATAAGAGATGAAATTCCTAGTCTGACTGTAAAAAAAGACAATATCTGCCGATAAGGTGCGCCCGATTGACCAACGGCTCCCAAATTCGAAGTTAAACGTTCTTTCTGGATTCAGCGGGGCGATGTTTAAAGTGGTATCTTGTCGAGTTACCAAGGATTCAATATTTTGCTCATCTAAAAAAAAGGTATTGGCATCGTAAAAGGTAGAAGGGAAGCGAAAAGCCGTAGCAAAGCTCCCTCGAATACTCCATCGAGGCGTAATCTTAAATAGTGTAGCTATTCTGGGGCTAAAGGCACCATCATACTGTTCGTGATAATCGTACCGCATCCCAGTGATCAAAGTCAGCCTTTTTAAACTGATATATATTTGAGAGAAAGCACCAGCCGTATAAAAAGAAGCATCCTGGATATCAATGGGTGCATCATTTTCATTATTGAAACGGGGTAGACTAAACTGATCTAAAGTGACCGAACGGCCATAGTAAAAGGAGGTGGGCAAATCGCGACTCACACTGAGCCGCCCTCCAAATACCCATTCAATAGCAGGATGAGCATGGAGCGTGAATATGGGTTCGACTGCTACATCAGCCGTTCGACCTATAGTAAAGCGATTGCCTTGAAAATAGCGATTGTAAACCCAATTGCGAAGCTCGTTACGCTCTGTAGGCGTTGGGTTCTGACGGTCAATCACTGCATCTTGGAATCGCCATAAGGTATTTCTAACAAAGATATGGGAGGAGCGATTGTCGATCTGATAATTTAGATAAGTAAGATTGAGAGAGTAGCCCAGTTTTTTGTAGTCTTTGCTCAGCTTTAGATGGTAGCTATCTATGGTCTCGCCAATGTAATTTAAAGGATTGATGTAGGAAACGGCCAGTGGATTGAGCCCCGTTGCACTGTGATCTCTTCGATACATTTTGTGATAGCTGAATCGAAGCGCTCGGTACTCCAAATTGACACCTATCATACGGCTGAGATGGGGCAAGCGATCCAAATCGGGTTCTTCGGGTGTCCGCCCCCGATAATTGGTAGGCTGTGTCACATAGCTCAGATCTCCATCCGCGTAGGGTACTGGATTGTACAAGGTGTTCCGGTCGTATAATGTCTTTCGATCATCGTATTGGGTATTACTTCCATAAAAGGAAAAATTGAGTATCCTTTTGCCTCGTCCAATTTTTCCACCAAATAACACATTTAAGTCAGTATAACTGAACTGCCCCAAACCCAAATCAGCCCGAGTGTAAATGGGGCGATCGCTATTTTTTAATACAATATTGATCACCCCCGCTGCCGCATCCGATCCGTAAATGGCGGCTGAAGGTCCATAAATGATTTCGATGCGTTCCGCCTGTCGGATCGGTAGCTGCGCACCTAGCGGCATACCTATGGCCCCTGTAGACTTAATCGGGATGTCATTGATCAGTATTTTGGCATAGGTATTGCCGTATAAGCCACGCATGAGAAAGGTTTCTCCATCTAACCCCGATCCAGGCTGAGATACCCGAATACCCGGTACGGATTTGAGTACATCAACCAGCGTTGTATAACCGTTCTCAAAAATTTCTTCCCGACTGACTACATGAACTGTAAACGGCAAATCATTAATGCTCTTAAGGGAGCGGCTAGCAGAAAGAACCCGCTGATTTCCAGGGTCTTCATTGGTATAATTGAGATCTGCGATTGTCAGCTTGTCCGCCTGCAAAGGTAAGCTATCTATTTGGCCTACAAGATGTAATACAAAGCTACAGCATGATATTAAAACAAGACCAAAGCGGCAAAGGCTTACAGACATTACTGTTGAGATTTCGTATTGTGTAATTATTTATATTATAATCCTGTAACTTATATGTTTGAGTTGCGTTCTACAAAACTAGGGAAAAGTTTGGTAAAATGATTCTGGACAAAACGAATAAATACTCAGGTTACTATATCCTGGCGCTTGGAATTATTGCGCTTTTTACTTTTATGTCCTTTATGATATCTTGGCAAAGTGTTGCTTCACAAGAGCGCCACGCGCCCATTATCAATGACAGTGGTAGACAGCGGATGTATTCTCAGCGATTGGCCTTTTTGGCACTTTATCTCACTAGTGATATTGATCAGGCAGAAAAAAAGCGGGTAAGGGTATTACTTAGCGATCTAAAGCAGAAGATGGCTGATAGCCATCAGGCTTTGATGAATGTGGATCAGCAGTACAAGGGGAGTCAGGCAGATAAAGTGGCCATTCGCGAGCTGTACACAAGTGGTCCAGATAATCTCCACCAAAAGCTAACCGATTATTTTGATCACTTGGATGCCTTATTAGCCAAGGAGGCTGCGGGGGAGGACTTTCAAGCCCACCTTCGTTACATTAGTAATAACACCATCAATGCAGATTTATTGACTTCGCTCAATGATGTAGTGGAAGCTCATGCCAATAGGAGTAAATCCAGTTTGGGGCAGGTTATGATGGGCTTAACAATTATGTGTGGGGTGATTATTGCCGTACTTATTCTGACCGTTTTCTTTGTTTTCCGACCTATGGAACGAAAAATTTTGGCACAGGAGGAAAAACTCTTGGAACAAAATCAGGCCATCACCATCAAGAACAAGGAACTGAGCCAGTTTGCCTACATCGCTTCTCACGACCTAAAATCACCACTGAGGAATATTGCTGCTTTTACCCAATTATTGAAGCGAAAGACCAAGGGTAAGTTAGATAGCAATTGCGCAGAGTATATGGATTACATCATCAATGGGGTCAATAGTATGTATGCGCTAATTGAAGGGATCATGGCCTATTCAAGCCTGAGCGCCAATGCTGATATGGACCAGTCTACAGATATGAATGAGGTGATCAAAAAGGTAGAAACCAATCTCAAAACCAATATCAGTCAGAAACAGGCGCGAATTATCTGTACTGCACTTCCCAAAATCACTTTTGATGCCAATCAATTGTTACAATTACTTCAGAATCTTGTTGGTAATGCCATCAAATTTCAGGGAGAAGAACCACCTGTTGTCCAAATATCCGCTCTACAGCAGGATAAAAATTACCTAGTTACCGTCAAAGACAATGGGATTGGAATCAGTCCTGAGTATCGCGACCAGATTTTCAATGTCTTCAAACGCCTACATACCCAAGAAGAATACGAAGGAACGGGCATTGGTCTGGCCATCTGCAAAAAGATTGTCGAGCAGCACGGCGGAAACATCTGGGTAGAATCGGAAATGGGCAAAGGAAGTACTTTCTTCTTTACCGTTCCCAGCGACCGTGCCTCTCAAAACTAGTTTCTAGCCATCGCCGCCCGCAAATCAGCTACGCTGATCTTATGGTGAGAAGTACTGTAAACTGCTTTTCCGTCTTTTAATAATATAATCTGAGGCGACTGATGAATAACGCTCAAACGATCGGCAATGGCATTAGAAATGGGCCGATAACGCAATAAATCCAGATAGTAGAAATCTAATTCTTCCTCCTTAAAATCCCATCTTTGCTCTAGTTGATGTTTGGACATAGCGCTAATACCACAGGTTGTACTATGCTTAAACAGAACCACTGGGCGATCCTTTGATTGTTCAATAATGGCATCCAATTGATCCAGTTGATCAATGGTTTTCCAATCTCTGTGAATATTGCTGTTTCGATTCATCATGCGATCTAATAATCCCATATCGTAGCTCATTTTTTCGGTTGAACGAAAATCAATTTCTTTCTTAATGCTAATAGAACCCACTAGGGGCTTTGAAAGTTTGACTATTCCTGCAAGATGGTAGAAATGCGAACTTCCTTGTGTAAGGTCCGATGTACAGGACAGCGGTCAGCGATTTCTAGCAAACGTTGCTTTTGTTCAACCGTCAAATCGCCTGCCAGTTCAATACAACGCTCAAAATGATCAATTTTTGAGCCCTTTTTCTCGCAGGATTGACAATCTTCGAAGTATTTCTTGTGGTGATTGATGTGGACAAAGATATCTTCTAATGGCCATTTTTTGCGCTGTGCATACATGCGAAGCGTCATCGCCGTACAGGCAGCGAGCGAGGAAGAGAGCAGTTCGTAGGGATCAGGTCCGTAATCATTTCCCCCTACACTAGTGGGTTCGTCAGCGATAAAACCGTGATCGCCTGCCATGATTTCTGTTGTGTATCCCGCATCTGCGGTCAAACGGGCGACCACCTGTTTGCTGGTTCGAAGTACTTCCTTTTTGGGAACTTCAATATAGCGGCTCACCCAGGTTGAGATGACATTACCTGTATAGGCAGCATCTTGTTTTCGACTCAGCATATGATCGGCCCCGTCCAGTGTGATATAACTTTTGGGATGATAAGCTGCATGATAGATTTGTGCCGCATTGTCAATACCAACCACTCGATCTTGAGGAGAATGAAGAACAAGGATCGCCTTTTTCATATTCCGTAGGATCTGGAACATATTCTTACTCCTCAAATCATCCAAAAAGCAGTTTTTGGATGA
>JBCBDH010000289.1:0-7586 GCA_038529855.1 Bacteroidota bacterium
TTATAAGATTGGACAGTATGGAGAACAATTAGCAAAAGATCAAATTGAGCTGCTTAAACAATTCGTCAGAGAAGCCGTCTACTATCAGTAGTGTTGATCTCAAGTTTAAAACAGGTCTAGATGCCAGATAAAAATACCTACAAGATTTTTTTAGCTTATGCCCGTGAGGATGAGGAGATGTTGCAAGAATTAAAACTACACTTTTTTCCACTAGAACGATCGAGTCAACTGCAGGTATGGTATGATGGAAAAATTGAACCTGGAGCCGTTTGGGAGCAATCAATCAAAGACCATTTACACCAAGCTGACCTGATTTTATTATTGATCAGCGCTGCCTCAATTGCCTCTGACTATTTTTACAATATAGAAGTCAAAGAAGCTTTGGAGCGTCACAATAAAGGACTGACCAGGGTCATTCCACTCATCCTCAAACCCTGTGCCTGGGAGGCAACACCCATTGGCCAGCTACAAGCCCTCCCCAAAGATGCCCTCCCCGTATCCAAATGGCCCGATCGAGATGATGCCTATAATTACACCATCCAAAAGATTTGGAAACTCATTGAGAAGGAACAAAAAAAGCCCCCTCAAAAGAAAAACGAGGTATTAAAAACACCAACAACGAATGCTTCAACAGCAAAACAAATCCCTCAATCGAATTTATCCACAGTAGCAGCAACGACTAGTCTACAGGATACCTACTTGCTCATTGGATGGATGGCTTTCAGCCTTTTACTTTACTTCGTGGGGATCAAGCTTTATCATAATTTACTAAACCCACTTCTGCCCATCGCTGCGCTCTTGCTTTGCTTGGTTTTGGGTGCAGTTCTATTGTACCGCAAACATAAAAATCAAGAAGGCTTACTCATTCCCTTAGGCATGGGCTTATTGGGTTTTTACTTCTTCCGTATTTTTGTATTTCTGACACCTATTACCATTACCAGCGAAGAGGCATCCATCGAAAATATCGATACTTACTTCTCTACAATTAAGCTTAGCGAAGAAAGCATGGGCCTCTTCATTGGCTATGGTCTTTTGCAATGCCTTATCCTGCTATCCATACTACTCATTGGCAGGAGCAAATGGGCCAGTGCTACTCAACTGGAAAAATTGGGTTATTGGTTTGTGACCAGTATATGGACTATTTCATTAATTAGCTTTCTGATGAATTAATATGATGAACTGTCAAGGAAAAAAGAATAAAGTACTTTGCTTGTTCTTCCTGATCCCCATTTTCGTTTTGGGTCAAAGGACAATCACAGGAACGATAACAGAAAAGGCTGATGATAGCCCTTTAATGGGTACGAGTATTGTGGTGGAGGGAACGAGTATGGGCGTGCTGTCAGACATTGATGGTAAATATACCATCGCACTTCCAGAAGATGCTCGTGATTTGACCTTTTCACATACGGGTTTTACCAAGCAAAAAATCAAAATAGGTTCTTCCAATACCATTGATGTCCAAATGTATCCTCCTTTGATGAACATTTCTGGAACAGTAAGGGATGCCTCCAATGATCAACCGCTACAAGGGGTAAGCATTCAAGAAGAGGAAGGTATATACGGAGCGACAACAGATTTCGATGGTAATTATTTCATAGCGCTTCCAGAGCGTACAAAGCAATTGACCTTTTCACTTTCAGGCTATACTAGTCAGGAAATAAGCATTGATTCACAAAAGACCATCAATGTCCAGCTGTACCAAGGTCAATTGAGCAGCAAATTGCTCCGTTTCCAAGCCCTCCTCCTATTGGTGTTTTGTTTGGCTTCCGTTGGATGGGCCTATACAAAGATCGTACAGCCTAGTGAACCTCACTTATTGCGCTGGTTCTGGGGGCTAAGTGTTTTATTGTTATTGTATAGTCTATTGATCATCGTTTGGAATTAATCCATCTGCATGGAACAAAGCATCTCTTGTCCTCTTCGCTTTTACAGGCGACTCTTTGAATGGCGATAGCGGCTGTCTACCTTGTATTTTATCATGAAAAAATCCAGTATCTTTATTGCTGCTCTTCTCCTTGCTGGCCTAGTCCTACTCCCGCTCTTATTTATTCCAAGCCACTATTCCGTCAAAGCATTCCAGGAAAGAACAGGGACGCAGTATTGGGAGCTAAAGACTGGATCAAAAATTGGCTACATCAAAATAGCAAGCTCCCAGCCCATAAAGAAAAGCCCCATCCTCTATCTGCATGGAGGTCCTGGTGGGGTCATTACTGACCAGATCATTGATGCATTAAGACCACTGGCAGAGCTGGGGCACGATCTATATTTTTACGATCAAATAGGAAGCGGACATTCTAAGCGATTGGAGGATATTAGCGAATATACCGTCAGTAGACATCAAGAGGATTTGTATGAAATCCTTTTAAAAATACAAGCCAACCAGGTGATCTTAATTGGCAAATCATGGGGTGCCTGTCTGGCCACTAATTTTCTCCAAAACCATGAAGACAAAGTAGACCGCCTAATTCTGGTTGGCCCAGGGCCTATCCTTCCCATCAATAATAAAGTGATTAATAATCAAGCGCCCGATAGTTTGGCCTTAGTAGCCCCAGCATTTTCCAATAAAGAAGGAAACGAAAGCGCCTACAATTGGCGAAGTCAATTTGTCTCCAAATGGGCCTATCTTTTCCAGACCAAATGGGCTACTGATCAAGAAATGGATGCCTTCTTTACCCACCTCAATAAAGCATTGAGTCAATCAACAGATTGCCAAATACAGCCCAATAAAAAGCAGACTGGCGGTGGCGGATTTTACAGTCACATCATGACCCTAAAAAGTCTGCAAGAAGTAGAAAACAAAAGACATCTCTTAAAACAGTCCAAGGTCCCCCTACTCCTGCTCAGGGGCCAATGCGATAATCAGAAATGGGGCTTTGCCCAGGAATACCTGGATATATTTCCTCATTCCAAGCTAAAGATCATTGAAGATGCAGGTCATAATATCATCAACAGCAAGAAGGAAGAATACTACGAATTGATCAAAGCCTTTTTGACGGCGACCCACCTGTCGGACTGACTCCCCGCCCAAGCGGGGTCAGTCCGACAGTCGTGGGGAGCCCCTACCAAGACTGATAAAGTTTTAAATAAATTATATATATTGCTATTAGAAAACTAAAATACCTAAGCCCAAAACAACCACGCCCTGTCATCCCTAAGCTCAATGAAAATGAAAAAAATACTCCTTTTTATCCTTTTTACATCTGCCAGTTTACATCTACTCGCACAAAGTATTTTCAGAACCGCCTGTCAGGGTAATTTGGCTCGATTGGATAGTATGCTTGTCGATACGGACATCAATACCAAAGACCAGCGCGAAAGATCGCTTTTGCATTGGGCAGTCGCCTGTGATAAAAAAGAAGTTTTTGATTACCTAATCACAAAAGGAATAGCGATCAATGCAGGGGATGACCAGCGCAAAACGCCCATGCATATGGCCCTCCGCTTCGATAGCGAAGCCTATCTCGATCAACTCTATGCGCTACAGCCCAATGAGGATTGGATGGCAGACTACGGGGCATCTTTACTGGAAATGGCCGTTTTGAAAAAGAGCAAAGCTTTTGTCAAAAAGCTAATCAGCTATGGGGTGAACATCAATAGTACCAACGATCGAGGAAGCACCGCTTTGGAAATTGCCCAAAGGATGAATGACAAAGAGATGGCTGACTTCCTCTTATCCATTGGAGCTGATCCAACCTTGGTCCGAAAAATTGAAATGAGTGGGCCATATATGGGGCAGCCTGAACCAGGAATAGTTCCTCAAGTTTTTGCGCCCAATTATATCTCAACAGAGGAATACGAATTTGGATCAGTCTTTAATGTGGATGGAACGGAGTTTTACTACGGTGTAGATATTGGCAATAATTCTGAAATAAGGTATTCTGAACGCATTGAAGGAAAATGGACAAAACCCGTAGTGATACTCTCTCACGATGTCTATGGCTATAATGATCCCTTTCTTTCTCCTGATGAACAAAGGCTTTACTTTATCTCAAAAAGAGCACTTGATGGTGTGGGGCCTCAAAAGGAGGATCATGACATCTGGTATGTCGAAAGACAAAAGGAAGGCTGGTCTGCTCCTATTAATGCTGGTCCCAATATCAATTCAGAGGCTAATGAATATTACATTTCCTTCACCCAAGATGGTACAATGTACTTCTCCTCCAATGTGAATGCGCCTGAGGATAGAAAAAGATCAGATTTAGATATCTACTATTCTAAGTATCGCGATGGTGAATTTCAAAAAGCTGTTTCGCTGGGCGATTCCATCAATACAGAACATTACGAGGCAGATGTCTTTGTCGACCCCAAAGAACAATACCTTATTTTCTGTTCTACTCGACCTGATGGTTTGGGCAGGGGTGATCTCTACATCAGTTTTAAAAAGCCAGACGGAAATTGGACAAAGGCGATAAACATGGGCGAACCCGTCAATACCCAACACCATGAGCTTTGTCCATTTGTGAGTCCAGATGGAAAATTTTTATTCTATACTAGTGATGAAGACATCTACTGGGTCAGCATGAAAGTTATTGATCAACTAAAACATAAAGCCAATCCTTAAAAATGGAAGTTTCCGTATTAGATGGAGCAGACAGGCCATCAAGACCAAGACACGACGCAGTAGCTTTCTACTATGCGATCTCTAGGATGCTCGAAAGGGCTTCTTACTATGGGTTCAGAGCGCTTCTAGTGCTCTACATGGTAGGAGAAACGCTAAAGATGGAATACACTGAAGCCCTAAGCATATATGGCTGGCTGGCCGTTTCAATGCTGCTTGCTCAAATCATTGGAGCGGTATTGGGCGATTTGCTTGTGGGTAATAGACGAGCTATTCTTATTGGGGGGATCATGCAAGCACTTGGGATCTTAAGTTTGTGCATCCCCTCTGGCATTGGACTTTATCTAGGCTTATTCCTTATCGTACTAGGTAATGGATTTTACTCCCCCAATCTTATCGCCAATTTTGGGAAACTCTACCTGAATAAGACTCGACTATTAGATGCGGGCTTTAGCTTGTTTTATTTAGCGGTTAATCTAGGCTCATTTCTTGGTGTTCTTCTTATTGGATACAGTGGAGAAAAATACGGCTATCGCATAGGGTTTTTAATAGCAGCTATCTTATCCTTTTTATCCATATTACCCATCCTACTATCCAAATATCCGTCCATATCTACAAGGCTAGACAGTGAACCCAAGATGGGAAAAAGGATACTAAATATTGCGATTGTACTAATTGCGGTGGGGATATTTTGGGGTCTTTACGAAATCGCAGGCTTTAAGATCAATCATACACAATTGAAATTTAGCGAATTGGCTGTTTGGGAACTCTCCCAAAATATGTGGCAGTCTATAAATGCTTCTTTTACTTTATTCATTGGCTTGATTGCAACGATCTTGTGGACCTATTTTTACAGTAGCCAAATTTTTAAACTGATGCTTGGCTTCGTTTTTGGCACCATTGCATTGGGGGTTTTACACCTTGTACCAGAAGCCCCTATGGAGCAGCATACCCTTATCTATCTGCTTGCTTTATTCCTTCTAGGTATTTCAGAAATCTACATTGCACCCATTATTCATTCCACCTTGACCCAGTATGCCAACCCCAAATACCTGGCGATCTTGATTAGCCTGTATTTTATTCCAAACAGGGCCATCTCTATGATCTTTGGCTTATTCAACCAGACTTTCTTTGAAAATCCTAATCTGGGTTTACAAGTGGGGATGGTAGCAATGGCCGCGATGGGCCTCCTTCTACTCCTCTATGTTTACTGGAATAAACGACAACAAAAAGAAGCTTGAATGGAAAAAGCTATTTCCAGACGATAGAAGAAGCTTTTAAAGCAAAGACTAAACCTGGACACCTGCTATGGTTTGAATACCTTAATTTGTACTCGCCCCACACCATTGTCCAATACCAGGAAATAATGCCCCGCAGCTAATCCAGCATCCATCAAAAAAGTCTCCTGATGATGTCCCACTCCTCTTTTTTCTTGCTGGACAAAAGACTGAACAAATTTGCCAGAAAGACTGTACAAAGCAATACTTAACTCCTCTTCTGTATCCAAATCGTATTCCATCGTAAATTCTTGCACTATAGGATTGGGATAAACCAGAGCCTGGGTATGGTATTGGTCAAATTCAAGGGTTCCCACCACCAGGTCAGTGATAAAGCGTACAATGTTAAAATCATATTCCGTAGGAAGGTTGGTCTTGGTAGAGCCGCCCATGATGATCTTGCCATCAGCTTGTAAGAGCATAGAGCTGGCGAGATCCCAGCTAGACATCATGGGATCTGGTGGTTCTACTTCATTGATCATTTTTCCATTATCGCCAAAGCTGTCATCAATTGTTCCATCAGTGTTTAATCGAAGGACCAGCATGCGAACTATATTGGTTTCCACTTCGCTGTAGCCACCCACCAATATCTTTCCATCCTCTTGCAAAATGAGTTCTCTGGGCCAGTCGAATCCTGGGCTAAGGGCGATGTTTAATTTGCCATTACTACCAAAGGTATTGTCCAAAGTACCATCCGCATTGTATCGAAGTAGCCCATAGTCAAAATCGCCAGCAGCGAGATCAACAGTGGTATATCCACAAATCAGGATTTTACCATCAGGCTGTAAGATCATATCTGTTGGCATATCACTTTGACCAAAGAAATCCACGATATCATAACCAATTTGATTGAAGGATAGGTCAATAGTGCCGTCTGTATTATAGCGGCGTACATAGAAGTTGTAGAACCCTTGTGCTCCACTATTAACCGCACCAGCAACCATTAATTTGCCATCCGTTTGCTCCAATACAGCCAGGCCATAATTGGGATTATTATTCTGGAGGTCATTGATGATATATCCATCCTCACCAAAGAATTCATCCACTGTTCCATTCGTGTTGTATCGGACAATGACTTCGTCTGGATCAGTTCTTGCATCTCTGCCAGCTAATCCAGTGACTACTATTTTTCCGTCTGACTGTATAAAGAGATCATAGGCAAGGTCACTTTTACCTTCAACGTCTGTATACACAAAGCCGCCATCTCCATAGGATTCATCTATTTGTCCATTTTCCAAATAACGGACAATCGCCAAATCATTATCTAGTGAACCTGTTCCCGTATCAGCAGTGCCTATTACGATAATCTTACCATCAGGCTGAATCACGCCTTTATAGCTTTCATTAGCACTTTCTTTGAAATCTGTAATTACTCTTCCTCCATCGCCAAAAGAAGGATCAAGGGCGCCGTTTGGTAAAACCCTTGCCAAGGCAAAGTCTATGTCATTAAACATCTCGTCTCTTTCCGTATTGCCGATCATGATTATTTTTCCATCAGATTGTAGGAGCATATCAATACAGCGGTCATCCAAATCCGAAAACTCGATTCTGTTTCTACCATCCTCTGAGAAGGTAGTGTCGATAAATACATCTTGGGAAGCAAGTGGAATAACAGGTAAGCATAATGCTAGAATCAGCAAGTAAAAGTTTTTCATAAGTTTTTATTTCTTGTGTAACATACTTATGTGTTCAAAAAGGGGTGCAAGGTAACCAAAGTACCCCCTAAGTTTTGATCTTTGGTCAATGTTTAT
>JBCBDH010000290.1:0-7582 GCA_038529855.1 Bacteroidota bacterium
GCTGGAAGACCGCTCAATAAGGTTAGAAATAAAAACATCCAGTTTTTCATGATCTGACTTTTAAGGCTTTTTGTTTTTAATAAGCATTTGGCTTGTCGACCAAATACAATACAAAGGTGCCAGATTGGATGCTCCCGCTAAGGGACTTTCAAAGTGAATTGAACACAATGGCAGGTGAATTGAAAAAAGGAGATGGCGAGCTTCTTTTGAAGCAATGGACCAGGGCAAAAGCTTTGATCATGTGATTGGACTAGCCTTGTGATAGATACAAATAGTTCATAAAAGCCAAAGCGGCGACCTCTACCCAGAGAGATCGCCGCTTTGGCTCCATTTCGTAAACAGTCTTTATTCCTGCTGGAATACTCGGATATAATCAACCACCATTTCCTGGGGGAAGACCGTCGAATTATCTGGTGGCCCTGGCCAATTACCGCCTACTGCGACATTAAAGATGAAGAAGAAATCATTATTGAAGGGATAGGCAGAGCCTTGCATATCGCCAGTGCCTAATTCGTGATATAGAAAATCATCCACATACCAGTAGATGGTATTGACATCCCAGGCTACACTAAAGACATGGAAACGATCGCTAAAGTCCGTGCCATCCGTCAGGCTGTAGCTGCCTGTTTTGAATTTATTATTGGGAAAGGCAGGTCCAAAATGGGCAGTTCCATGTGCTACCTCAGGTTCGTGTCCGATCAATTCCATGATATCAATTTCACCACAAGCTGGCCAGCTCACTTGATCAATATTGGCGCCCAGCATCCAAATGGCTGGCCAGATGCCTTGTCCTTTGGGTAGTTTGGCTCTTACGTCTATTCTACCGTATTCATACTCTCTTTTGCCTTTGGTAATGATTCTACCTGAGGTATAAGGAGTTGTTGCTGTTCCTGTTTTAATGGCTCGAATGGTGAGTTGGCCATCTTGGACGAATACATTTTCTGGATCATTGGTATAGGACTCCAATTCATTATTCCCCCAACCACAAAGTTCAGGGCAGCCATCTCCAAGCTCATAGGTCCAAGTGTCCGTATCTAGTGCATTGCCCTCAAATTCGTCTGCCCAAACGAGGTTCCAGCCCGTATACTGTTCTGGTGTTTCATAGCCATCGACACCTTGAGGAGTCTCGCTATCGTCATTCGTGATTTTGATGTTGGCTCTTGATTTTATCATTTCGATGCCAACTGCATTGAAGAAAGTAAGTCGAAAATTCTCATTTCCTTCTTTGATCGTATCAGAAATGATGCTTAGGGTAATGGTTTTTTCTTTTTCTGGGGCATTGAATTCAATTTGGCCACTGGCTCTGACAAAGTCTAATCCGTATTGGGCGCTGATGTTTTCGGTTCTGTAATCTACGCTCAGACTACCTTCGTAATCGTCAAGGATTTGAACTTGGATGTCCAGGCTTTGCTGTCCTGTAGCTCCTTCTAAGATGTCATAGTCATTGACCGTCAAACGGGGAAGGGTGGGGATTGTTGTTGTTTCTTCGTCATCACTATTACAAGAAAAGCACAACAATAGGCATAAAAATAATGCTGAATACAGGGATAGATACTGCTTCATAAGGCTGGGAATTTTGATTGTTCTAAATTAATAAGTTCTCCCAACAAAATCGAGTTCTATCCAAAAAAATGAAGAGATTACTCCTAATTGAGCAACCCCTTCGATGATTAGAATGAAAATAAGTGCAATTGTGTCTCTTAAAACTAATTAGGAAGTACCACAGCATCGATGATGTGAACAACTCCATTTGACTGAGGAACATCATAGATAGCTACATTGGCGTACTGGCCTTTTTCATCCATCAAAATCACATTTCTCTCTCCGTTCATCATGGCAGTCAATTGGTCGCCACTTACAGTAGTAAGTACAGCTTTACCATTGCCTTTCTTGATGGCCTGTACGATACTGGCTGCATCGTAGGAGCCTGCTACAACGTGGTAGGTCAGTATTTTTGTCAAGGCACTTTTGTTTTGTGGTTCGAGTAAGGTACTTACTGTACCGTCTGGTAAATTTTCAAATGCATCGTTATTGGGGGCAAAAACAGTAAAAGGTCCTTTTCCTTGTAGGGTGCCGACTAAATCAGCCGCTTTAACAGCAGCGACGAGCGTAGTCAAATCTTCAGATTCGACAAAATTAGCGACGATATTATTATCTGCTTTCATCTCCGTGTTACCAACCTTTACGGCTTTACTATGAGAATTGCATTGGGCAGTGGCAGTATTCAAGGCAGTGAAAAATAGAAATAGAATACTCAAAACAACGATTTGCTTTTTCATGAAATTAAGTTTTTTGAAAATGATTAAAATGAAAATCGACATACATACGGAGCAATTGGGGGCTTGGATTTTTTTAGGGCCTTAATAAAAAGTTATAGTTTTGTTAAACAAACTGTCCAATTTACTGTCTTATGCTTAAACAAAACTGAACTTTTGACTAAGTAAGTCAATGAATGAAGAGCAACATATCATCCATTTGTTAAAGACACAGGACAAGAGAGGTGTGTCCATCCTTTACGACCGCTACATAGATGCACTCTATGGTGTGGCTTTGCGAATTGTTCGATCAGAGGATGTGGCAGAAGATGTAGTGCAAGATGCTTTTGTCAAGGTCTGGAAACATGCGATGAATTATGATGCTTCAAAGGGAAGTTTGTTTACCTGGTTACTTAATATTACGCGAAATACGGCTATAGATAGAATACGTTCTGCTCATTATCGTCACCAAGCCAAAATCCAAAACGTCGATGCCATCGTACATAATCACAAGAAATGGAGTGTGAGTATGAAGGAAGAGCATGTTGGACTTCGCAAAATTGTTGGGCAACTAGATGAAAAGTATAGAGAAGTCATCGATTTGGTTTACTTCAGAGGTTTTACGCAGCAAGAGGTACAAGAACACCTCAAGATTCCTTTAGGGACTGTGAAGTCAAGAATACGGATTGCTCTAAGAGAGTTGCGCAAGACTTTTGATCACCACATCGTTTCGATTGCAACCGTTAACGCATTTTGGAATTTGTTCCTGTAAGTGGATAAAGAGAAGATCATATCATCCGGGCTTTTAGAACAATATGTACTAGGCTTACTAGATTCTGAAGAAGATCGAATCAGGGTGGAGCATTATGCGGAATTATACCCTGAGGTTGGAGAGCATATTCGAAATATGCAAAAATCTATGGAGGACTATGCTTTGTCCTACGCCATTCCCGCTCCTAAAAATCTCAAACAAAAGGTGCTCAAACGAATTGAGGCGACAGATAAGAACATCAGAAAAGACGGCTTGAGCGTAGTTTATACCAATCCTTCTGCCAATCATTCTATAAGACCCATTTTTTCTTGGTTAAGAGGAGCCGCTGTACTGCTCATTCTTGGACTATCTTCGGTTTGTTGGAGTCTCTATAAAAACCAGCAGACTGCGCAAGCTCAAATCGCGCAGCTTTCCCAACAAATGGAAGACTTACGAGGGCGCTATCGCCAATTGGCCGATAAAAACCAATCAGTCAATAAGCAATTTGTCCTTCTAAAAGATCAGGGTACACAGCATGTACATCTTAGAGGTTCCAATATTGCTCCTGGTGCGCTTGCTGTAGTCTATTGGAATGAAGATCATCAAAATGCTTATCTAAATCTCATTAATATGCCACCGCCACCGCATGGGCATCAGTATCAAGTATGGGCAGATGTGAATGGGAAGCATAAAAATATGGGCTTGCTAGACGATCTCTCTCCAAGCGAAAGCGACACCTTACACGGGCTCAACTTCATTAAAGATTCAAGAGGTTTTGTCATCACTTTGGAAAAAACAGGTGGCAGCCCACATCCTACTGTAGAAAAAATGTTCGTTCACGGCGAACTCTAACTACTCGATCAATTTAATCACATAACCATCCATCTGGTATTTAGCCTTTAAATTCTGGTGATAAGTACGTGCGCTTTGTGGATTATTAAAGCGGCCTAGGCAAATCTTGTGTATCTTTTTTCCTTCTTTTTCTATAGTATTGATGTTTACGGTACTAAAACCCTTGGCTTTTAACTTTTCGACATAAGTATTGGCATTATCCAGATTGCCAAAAGAAGCCACTTGAACACCATATTGTTCTTTGATTTGATCCGCAGGGACGAGCGCATCGTAAGATTCGGGAATTTCTTCCACTCCCTTAGCCGTCAGTACGGGGGCCTCTTCTTCCGTCGTTCCTTTTTTGATTAAAAGCTTTTGAAGCGCAACCACGCCATCTGCTTTAGAGGCAGCAGGTGCTTCTTCTTTTGGGACAGCAGCCTTTGTTTGAGTGGCTATATTATCTTCAGTTTCAGGAGTGTTTTTGGGAGTAGGAGTAGGCGTCGCATCAAAGCTTTCGGGAAGCCAATCAAACCCTACCTCTTTTTTGCCTTTAGCAGTTTCTTGGCCTGCAGCTTTGGGTACTACTCGATCCGCTAGGTTGGGATCTTCTACAATATCCAAGCGCACTCGGGTCAAACCCTCTTGGAGCAAGCCGATTTTTTGGGCAGCGGCTTTGGACAGGTCGATAATTCTCCCCGCCTTAAAATTTCCTCGATCATTCACTTTAACGATGACCTCTTGGTCATTATCCATGCGAGTGACCTTGAGATAGGTCCCAAAAGGTAGGGTCATATGCGCACAGGTGAATTTATTGAGATCATAGAGCTCACCACTGGCATCGCTTCTTATTATGCCGACCGCTATCAAGGTAAAGCAACTGCCAAAGCTCGTTTTTTGAGCCTGTAGTCCAAAGCATATAAGACCAAAAAAGAAGAGGAAAGTAGAGCGAATCAACTGGGTTTTCATAATCGTGAAATTGGTTGATGGAAAATGCATTTAATTTTTATTCAGCGTATGGCTACTCATCTATATTCAATAGATATGCCATTCCAGAATACTTGCTTATCACGTTGGTCTTCGATACGAAAGTAGCTAATTTTTTATCCAATTTGTATGATCTAACGTTTCTCAAGCCTTAAATTGATATATCTATGATCAAATTTATGCCTTCTGATTATTTAGTGCGGGCTGCCCTGTCGGACTGACTCCCCGCCCAAGCGGGGTCAGTCCGACAGTTGCGGGAAGGCATTGAAAAAATGTCATTGGGGTCAGTCCGACAGTTGCGAGAAGGCATTGAAAAAATGCCATTGGGGTCAGTCCGACAGTTGCGAGAAGGCATTGAAAAAATGCCATTGGGGTCAGTCCGACAGTTGCGGGAAGGCATTGAAAAAATGCCATTGGGTTCAGTCCGACACGGAGCGCTGCCTTCACTCCGACAACATAAATTATTGTCTGTTACAAAGTATTTTGAGCAGCAAACTCTAGTAACCCCCTTCCATTTTAAGCCTAGAATCCAATAGCAATAGGATAATTGCCAACTTTTCTGGAACTTAGCGCACTTGAATAAGCCCAATATGGCTATTGAATATTCATAACATGAACGCTTCGCGACTGCTATTCCCCTTCTTTTGCTTTTGGCTTTTAGCCAGCAGTAGCCTCATCGGGCAAAGCGGCTCCCTGCAGTTTAAAGTTTATGGTTTTGAGGAAGGACTTTCTCATCGAAATGTGTTTAAAATCCAGCAAGACCATCAGGGTTTTATTTGGATGGCTACCTATAAAGGGCTCAATCGCTTTGATGGTCACCAATTTATCCACTACCTCCCAGGCAAGACCGACCTTCACATCCCTGCTGAGTTCCTAACGGATTTAGAAGTCGCGCCTGATTCCAGCTTGTATCTTTCAAGCGCTAGTGGCGCCTTTATTCTCGACCCTTCTACAGCTATCACTCGTCCAATCGGTCGTAAAAATACGACCACTAAATGGCTGCCTGGAGAGCTGTATTTGGATCGCAACAAGCAACTTTGGGGCATTGGTTATTTAAAGCAAACAGGTAATTCCATCTTACAAAAGCTTGATAAGGATGGTCAGGTCCAACAATTGCTCTCTTGCGAAGGTACTTTTTCCAATCGCGCTTTTATCGAACAAGATGGTCGTTATTTCTTTGCGCATCGCGAAAATAACCTAACAGAAATTGATGCACAAGGACAGATTATTGATGATTATCCTTTGCAATCCACCTTTTCCGAGCAGCGAAGTGCCTGGGTGACCCATTTACAAACTGATGAGGATGGCCGATTGTGGGCTTTGCTGAGTAATGGGCAGTTGTATTATTTGAATAAGGGAGACAGTAGGTTTAAGCTTCATCCCATCACCCGCTACACCTATAACACCAGTAATTTCACCACCTTTCTGGTAGAAGAAAACGGCGATGTATGGCTAGGAGGGCTAGGAGCGCTATGGCTCTATCGACAAGACACCAAGGCCGCCTTCAATTACGATGCTCGCGTAAAGAAACTCACGGAGAACAATTGTACCTATCGTCAAGTCATGAAGGATGCCTCTGATGTCATTTGGGTCGCCTCTGATTTTGGAGCTATTCGCATCGTTCGTTCTGATAAATTATTTGAAAATTACCTCAGTGAAGGCAATGAAAACTGTAGCAATGGTTTTTGCAGTATGCGCGGAATCACAGGTGATGAGGTTGGAAATATCTACTTTAGTTATTACAATTCCATTCACGTTCTCAATACCCAATCCAATAACCTCCGCCCGCTGTTTCCCCAAAATGATTTTTTTAATTTCCCTTTCGGTCTTCACCATCATAAGGGCATTTTGTATACGGGAAATGGTCGGATGATTGATTTAAAGACTTTGAAGGTGGATAGTCTTTTTTCTGGAGGAGGAAGTGACAAAGGCGTTGTAATGACGGCGAATAAGGATGAACTCTGGATGGGTTTTGAGCAAAATTTGTATCGTTATCGGCCTTCTACTCGCCAATTAAAGCGCTACGAAGACCCCAATGGCCTGTTGGATCAAGTCGAGGACATCAGCTATCTGCACAAAGGCCGATCCGAAAATACCATATGGGTAGGAACGACGGCACAGGGTGTAATTCAGCTGGATAAAGATAAGGGCAGCCAAGCCCAATACCTTTCTGAAAAAACGACGCACGTTCTCAGTAACGATCGCGTCATCGCCATTTACGAAACAGCCAATGGTCAATTGTGGGTAGCTACGGCAAATGGCTTTAATGTCATTGCTCTTGACGAGGGGACAACACAAATATACACCACGGAGGAGGGGCTAGCCAATGATTTTATCAATGGGCTACTTTCTGAAGGAGATAGCTGTGCATGGCTAAGTACGGATAATGGCCTAAGCAGATTGAGTTTAACTACTGGCCAAAGCCTTAATTTCTACAAAGAAGACGGACTGTCTAAAAATGAATTTAATCGCATCTCCTTTTACCAAGATGCAAATGGACGGATGTTTTTTGGTGGACTCAATGGAATCAATGCCTTTTATCCAGGAGAACATTTTCTCCGCCGCCGCCAATTGGCTGCCAATAAAATGCTTTTTACGGCCTTCTCCAAATTTGATGGTCAATGTGATAGCATCATCACTCAAACCATCGGTCTATCCGAACAGCGCTCCATTCAACTAGATTATAGAGATAAATTTTTCTCTTTTGAATACGCCTTGGCCAATTACGAAAATCCAACGGATAACCTCTACAGCTACCAGC
>JBCBDH010000291.1:0-7575 GCA_038529855.1 Bacteroidota bacterium
GTCCTGCTTTAGTAGCAGGACTCAAAAAAGCATTGGGTCGTAAGCTAGCTGCTCGTGTTCTTCGCAAATGGACCGAAGATTTTGTAGATGAGGATACTGGCGAGGTGGTAACTATCGAAAGAAACGAGATTATCCTCGAACGTGATGTTGTCCTGGATGATGATAACATCGAGTTGATCTTGGATGCTGGCGAGGATATGGTTATCCTACAACGTGAAGATATCGAGGAAGATTATTCTATTATCTACAATACACTACAAAAAGATCCTTCTAGTTCTGAGATTGAGGCGGTGCAGTATATCTACCGCCAGTTGAGAGGGACTGATCCACCTGATGAAGAAACAGCTCGTGGGATTATCGACAAATTGTTCTTTTCCGATAAGCGTTACAACCTCGGGGAGGTTGGTCGCTATAAGATCAATCGCAAGCTGTTGCTAGAGACATCTAAAGAAATTTTGGTGCTGACCAAAGAGGATATCATCGAGATTGTTAAGTACCTGGTCAGTTTGATGAACCAAAAGGCAGAGATCGACGATATTGATCACCTGAGTAATCGTCGTGTACGGACAGTAGGGGAGCAATTGTATGCTCAGTTTGGTGTCGGTTTGGCTCGTATGGCTCGTACCATTCGCGAGAGAATGAATGTACGTGATAATGAAGTCTTTACACCAATTGATTTGATCAATGCCAGAACATTGTCTTCTGTCATCAACTCTTTCTTTGGAACCAGTCAGTTGTCTCAATTTCTAGACCAAACTAATCCACTTTCAGAAATCACGCACAAGCGGAGAATTTCTGCTCTTGGGCCAGGTGGTCTGTCGCGTGAACGTGCGGGCTTTGAGGTTCGTGATGTACACTATTCTCACTATGGTCGTCTTTGTACCATTGAGACGCCAGAAGGACCTAATATTGGTTTGATTTCAACCCTTTGTGTACACGCAAAGGTGAATAAAATGGGCTTCCTCGAAACACCTTACCGCAAAGTAGTTGATGGAAAGGTAGATGTTGCTGGAGGTGCAGAGTATCTTTCTGCGGAAGGAGAAGACTTCAAGAAGATCGCTCAAGCCAATGCTTCCATTAATGAAACAGGGGCTTTCCTTTCCGATCGTATCAAATGCCGTGAACATGGCGACTTCCCGGTACTAGCACCTGATGAGATTGAATATATGGACGTTGCGCCTAACCAGATTGTAGGGGTTTCTGCATCCATGATTCCTTTCTTGGAAAATGATGATGCCAACCGGGCGCTGATGGGATCTAACATGCAGCGTCAGGCTGTACCATTGATCCGCCCTCATTCGCCAATCGTTGGAACAGGTTTGGAAGGAAAGGTAGCGGTAGATAGTCGTATGCTTTTCAATGCGGAAGGACCAGGTGTCGTAGAATATGTAGATGCCAATGAAATTATCATTCGCTACGATCGCTCTGAGGAAGATCAAATGGTCTCCTTCGAGGACAATCGTAAGAATTATAAACTCACCAAGTTTAAGCGGACCAATCAAGGAACTTGTATCAATCTTAAACCGATCATCCGCAAAGGAGATCGCGTAGAAAAAGGACAAATTCTTTGTGATGGCTATGCCACTGACCGCGGTGAACTGGCCTTGGGACAAAACCTAAAGGTGGCTTTTATGCCTTGGAAGGGATATAACTTTGAGGATGCTATCGTATTGTCAGAGCGTGTTGTTCGGGAAGATATCTTTACTTCTCTACACATCGAGCACTTCGAATTGGATGTGCGCGACACCAAATTAGGAGAAGAAGAATTGACCAATGACATACCCAACGTTAGTGAGGAGGCGACAAAAGACTTGGACGAAAATGGTATTATTCGCGTTGGAGCCTGGGTTAAAGAAGGAGATATTCTCATCGGTAAGATCACTCCTAAAGGGGAATCTGATCCCACACCGGAAGAAAAACTACTTCGTGCAATCTTTGGTGATAAGGCTGGAGATGTAAAGGATGCTTCTTTGAAAGCGCCCCCATCTACACAAGGTATCATTATCAACAAGCAGCTTTTTGCTCGTGCGAAAAAGGATAAAGTTCAAAAAGCACAAGAAAAGGAATTGTTGACTCGCCTAGATGATCAACATGCGATTTCGCTGAACGAATTAAAGACTATCCTGATCGATAAACTACTCGTATTGGTAAAGGGTAAGGTATCACAGGGGGTAAGAAGTATCTACAGTGAAGTGCAGATCGCCAAGGGCGTGAAGTTTAACAATCAAGTGCTTAGAGATGTAGATTATACGACTATTGATTACTCAAGCTGGACTGACGATAGTCATAACAACAGTTTGGTAGCTCGCCTATTACACAATTACAGCATTAAGGTAAATGAGGAAGTAGGTCGCTATAAGCGGGAGAAATTCAACATCAGTATTGGTGATGAATTGCCAGCAGGGGTACTCAAATTGGCTAAGGTATACCTCGCCAAGAAGCGCAAGCTGAAGGTGGGAGATAAGTTGGCTGGCCGCCACGGAAACAAAGGAATTGTATCCAGAATTGTTCGTCAGGAAGATATGCCTTTCCTCGAAGATGGAACACCAGTGGATATCGTGCTTAACCCATTGGGGGTACCATCACGTATGAACCTGGGACAAATCTTTGAGACGGTACTTGGATGGGCCGGTGAGAAGATGGGGATGAAGTTTGCCACGCCAATCTTCGATGGAGCAAGTCTGGAAGAAATCGATGAATACATCGGCCAGGCAGATTTGCCATCTCTCGGTCAGACCTATCTGTATGACGGAGAAACCGGTGATCGTTTCCACCAGCAGGCAACTGTAGGAATTATCTACATGCTCAAATTGTCACATATGGTCGACGATAAGATGCACGCTCGTTCTATTGGACCTTACTCACTTATTACACAGCAGCCATTGGGTGGTAAAGCTCAGTTTGGTGGACAGCGTTTTGGTGAGATGGAGGTGTGGGCATTGGAGGCCTTTGGTGCTTCTAGTATCTTGCAAGAATTGCTCACCATTAAGTCAGATGACATCATCGGACGTGCTAAGGCTTACGAAGCCATTGTTAAGGGCGACAATTTGCCAGAGCCTAATATTCCCGAATCATTCAATGTATTGGTACACGAACTTCGCGGATTGGCCCTGGATATTAAATTCGATTAACTAAGTGAAGGAGCAGAAGCGACCAACTTCCGCTCCTTCCACTTCCAAATATTTTGAAATATGCCTTTCAAAAAGAATCACAAGCAAAAAAAGAACTTTGACAGTATCATCATCAGCTTGTCTTCGCCTGATGATATCCTGGAACGTTCTTATGGTGAGGTCCTCAAGCCGGAAACGATTAACTATCGTTCTTATAAGCCGGAGCGTGATGGCCTGTTTTGCGAACGTATCTTTGGCCCTGTCAAAGATTATGAATGTTATTGTGGTAAATACAAGCGTATTCGATATAAAGGAATCGTTTGCGATCGCTGTGGGGTAGAGGTGACGGAAAAGAAAGTACGTCGTGAACGAATGGGACACATCAAATTGGTGGTTCCCGTTGTACATATTTGGTTCTTCAAATCACTTCCGAACAAGATCGGTTACCTCTTGGGCTTGTCTTCCAAGAAACTGGAAACCATTATCTACTACGAGAGATATGTCGTTATTCAACCTGGTCTGAAAGAGGCAGAGGGCATCAGCAAAATGGATTTGCTTACAGAGGAGGAATACCTGGAAATCCTGGATTCTTTACCAAAGGAAAACCAGATGCTCGAAGACGACGATCCACAGAAATTTATCGCTAAGATGGGCGCTGAAGCCGTTCGCGATTTGTTGATGCGTTTACAATTAGACGATTTGTCTTACCAGTTGCGTCATCAAGCCGCTAATGAGACTTCTCAGCAGCGTAAATCAGAGGCCCTAAAGCGCTTGCGCGTAGTAGAGGCTTTCCGCGATGGACAAACGCGTATTGAAAATCGTCCAGAGTGGGCCGTGATTCAATTCTTACCAGTTGTTCCTCCTGAACTTCGTCCACTCGTACCGCTTGATGGTGGTCGTTTTGCAAGTTCTGACCTCAACGATTTGTACCGCAGGGTGATTATCCGGAACAATCGTTTGAAACGTTTGCTGGAAATCAAAGCACCAGAGGTGATTTTGAGAAATGAGAAGCGAATGTTGCAGGAGGCAGTTGACTCGCTGTTTGATAATTCTCGTAAGTCCAATGCTGTTAAAGCAGAGGGGGGTCGGGCGCTAAAATCCTTGAGTGATATCCTCAAAGGAAAGCAAGGTCGTTTCCGCCAAAATCTATTGGGTAAGCGTGTGGACTATTCCGGTCGTTCTGTGATCGTTGTGGGGCCAGCTTTGAAATTGCATGAATGTGGTATTCCGAAGGGAATGGCTGCCGAACTGTTCAAGCCCTTTGTTATTCGTAAGTTAATTGAGCGCGGTATTGTCAAGACGGTTAAGTCAGCAAAGAAATTGGTAGATCGTAAAGATCCTGTGATCTGGGAAATCCTTGAAAATATCCTCAAGGGACATCCCGTCATGCTCAACCGGGCACCAACACTTCACCGTTTGTCTATCCAGGCTTTCCAGCCTAAGCTGATTGAAGGTAAGGCCATTCAATTGCACCCATTGGTATGTGGTGCTTTCAACGCCGATTTTGACGGTGACCAAATGGCCGTTCACGTTCCATTGAGCCACGCTGCTATTTTGGAAGCCCAAATCCTTATGCTTTCTGCTCACAATATGCTCAACCCACAGGATGGTTCTCCGATTACTCTGCCTTCTCAGGATATGGTATTGGGACTCTACTACCTGACTAAAGTGCGGAAGAGTACTGAAGAGCAAAAGATCAAGGGCCAAGGCATGAAGTTTTACTCCGCAGAGGAGGTAATGATTGCTTACAACGAAGGACTTGTTGATCTGCATGCGGGCATTCAAGTGCGAATCCCCAGCTCGGACGAAGAGAATAAGAAAGGATACGATATGATCGAGACGACGGTTGGACGGGTTATTTTCAACCAAGCCGTCCCTGAGCAAGTGCCTTTCGTCAATCAACTACTGACTAAAAAGAATATCAAGGTCGTTATCAGCGACATCATCAATAGAACCAATTTCAATATTACGGCTGGCTTCTTGGACGAAATTAAGGAGTTGGGATTCCTTTGGTCCTTTAAAGGTGGTTTGTCCTTTAACCTTGGGGATTTAATTACTCCTACAGTAAAGGCCAGAACGCTACAAGAGGCGCAGTCTGAAGTAGATGATGTTTGGGATAACTATAACATGGGACTCATTACCAATAATGAGCGCTACAATCAGATCATTGACAAATGGACCTTTGCTGATAACCGGATTACCGATAATCTGATGAAGGAATTAGCTGAGCATAAGCAAGGCTTTAACTCGGTATACATGATGCTCGACTCAGGGGCGCGTGGTTCTAAACAGCAGATTAAGCAGTTGTGTGGGCTTCGTGGTTTGATGGCCAAGCCAAGAAAATCGGGAGATACTGGTGGAGCGATCATCGAAAACCCTATCCTATCAAATTTCTTGGATGGACTTTCGGTACTGGAGTACTTCATCTCTACACACGGTGCGCGTAAAGGTTTGGCCGATACAGCCTTAAAGACAGCGGATGCGGGATATTTGACTCGTCGTCTGGTGGACGTTGCGCAGGATGTGGTGATCATGGCCGAAGACTGTGATACACTTCGCGGTATTGAGACAACTGCCCTGAAAGACAATGAAAAGATCATCCAAAGTTTAGCAGATCGAATTGAAGGCCGCTATACGCTACACGATATTGAACATCCGGTAACAGATGAAATTATTCTACGTTCTGGTGACTATATTGATCGCGATATGGCCAATAAGATTGAAGAGGAAGGAGTAGAGATGGTAACCATTCGTTCTGTATTGACTTGCGAACTAGAGCGCGGTGTCTGTGTCAAGTGTTATGGTAAGAATTTGGCGACTGGCCGAATTGCTGAAAAGGGAGATGCCGTTGGAATTATCGCTGCTCAATCGATTGGTGAGCCAGGTACACAGCTGACCTTGCGTACCTTCCACGTAGGTGGTATTGCTTCGGTTAGTAAGACAGAATCAGAATTGGTTTCTAAGTTTGATGGTAAATTGGAATTCGACAGTATTCGATTGACCAATTCTACTAATGATGATGGGGAGTCTATCCAAATCGTTCTTTCTCGTGCTGGGGAAATCCGAGTTCTGGATCCGGAAACGAATAAGCAATATGCTTCTCATCACATTCCTTATGGCGCTACTATCTTCGTTAAGGATAATGCGAAAATTAGCAAAGGCGATGTGATTTGTGAGTGGGATCCATTTAACGCAGTCATTGTATCTGAGTTCTCCGGTATTGCCAAATTTGATTCTATCGAAGAAGGTTTGACCTATCGCATAGAAAGAGACGATCAAACTGGATATGCAGAAAAGGTGATTGTTGAAAGTAAGAACAAGCGTAAGATTCCAACCATTCGCATCCTAAGCCCTGCTGGAGAGGAGTTAAAGAACTATAACCTTCCGGTAGGTTCTTACATCTCTATTGAAGATGGAGCTGAGGTGAAGAGTGGTCAGAAAATCGTTAAGATTCCTCGTAAGCTTGGTAAGATTCAGGATATCACAGGTGGTCTGCCAAGGGTTACCGAATTATTTGAAGCGCGAAATCCATCCAATCCAGCAACTACTTCTGAGATTGACGGAGTCGTTAGCTTTGGAAAAATTAAGCGGGGTAATCGCGAAGTTTTTGTCAAGGATGAAAAGAGTGGACAGACACGCAAATACTTGGTTGGTCTTTCTAAGCACATTTTGGTGCAGGAAGGGGACTTTGTAAGAGCGGGTATGCCGCTATCTGACGGAGCTATCTCTCCAAAAGATATCCTCAATATTCGCGGACCTTTTGCAGTTCAGTACTACTTGGTCAATGGGGTACAGGAGGTTTATCGCTCACAGGGAATCAACATCAATGATAAGCACATTGAGGTGATTGTTCGTCAAATGATGCGTCGAGTACAAATCGAAGACGCAGGCGACACCAAGTTCCTCGAAGGCGAAGCCGTTGAAAAGTACAACTTCTTGGCAGAGAACGATTGGATTTACGATAAGAAATTCATCGTTGATAGTGGAGAGTCGCAAAAGCTCAAGCCCGGCCAATTGGTTACCCTACGTCAGTTGAGAGAAGAAAACTCTTATCTCAAACGCAATGATAAGAAACTGGTAGAATATCGGGATGCAGTAGCGGCTACATCTAGCCCATTGCTACAAGGTATCACCAAATCTTCATTGGGTACGATTAGCTGGATTTCTGCTGCTTCTTTCCAGGAAACAACCAAGGTATTGAGCCAAGCTTCTATCGCCGCCAAGCGCGATCGCTTAAACGGACTGAAAGAAAATGTAATTGTTGGTAAGAAGATTCCTGCGGGAACAGGTATTCGCGATTACAAGCGACTATTTGTAAGTACAAAGGAGGCTTATCAAGCTATTCAGGCCCGTAGAGAGCAAATGGAGGAGTTAGAAGGAGTTGATTAATACAGCTTATTGCTGTTAGCTTATATTAAAAATGCGGTCTCAAAATCTTTTGAGACCGCATTTTTTTTGTGATCCG
>JBCBDH010000292.1:0-7568 GCA_038529855.1 Bacteroidota bacterium
CTGTTGAGAAATTAAAGAAAGTTGAATAGTTGCTTTGAGTCCTTTTTCAAAGCAATATTGTGTAAGGTAAGGACGGTTTCCATCGTGGGGGCCGTCCTTCTTTTTTTGGGGGACTAGCAAATAATTGGTAACGGGAAATAGTTTATATGGGCTTTCCCGCAACTGTCGGATTGAACCCGCTGACCTTGGCACTTTGACGGTAATGCAGTCCAACAGATCAGAAAAATAAATAAATCTTTGTTGTCCGTTACTAAAGCTAGCTGGTCCTCAAATGACCCCCTTCCCTCGAACCATTTCCATAAATCGCTCTCTCAGTCTTTTGCTCACTGTCAAACGGTGTTGATCAATACACACGGTATTCCCATCAATTTCTACGATCTGATTCATATTAATGATGTGGGAGCGGTGGATGCGGATAAAGTCTTCAGCGGGTAGCAGTTGCTCCATAAAGGAGGTGGTTTGTAGAGCGAGGATGACATCGTCTTGGGTATAGATTTTTACATACTCTCCATAGCTTTCTACAAATAGAATATCAGCATAGGCGACTTTGACCATCTTGCGATTGGTTTTGACGAAGAAGTAGGGGGCGGCGCTAGGGTTTGGGGAGGAAAGCATAGGAGAAGCGGGCGCTTCCACTTGGCGCTGGAATTTGATCAGCTCGGTGGTTTTGTCGATGGCTTTGCAGAAGCGTTGGAAGGAAATGGGTTTGACGAGGTAGTCCGCAATGTCTAGGTCAAAGCCTTCAAGGGCGTATTCAGAATAGGCAGTAGTAAAAATCGTGACAGGTGGATTTTTTAGGGTTTTGACCAGGTCGATACCTGTGAGGTCATCCATTTGGATATCAGTGAGGAGAATATCGACATTTTCTTGATTGAGGAGGCGTTTGGCGTCGAGGGCATTATTGAGGACATCAACTACCTCCAATTCATCTATCTTTTCCGCATAATTGAGTAGCAATTTTCTAGCGGGTTCTTCATCATCAACGATTAGGACTTTATACTTCATTTTTTACTGTTTTCTTTTGATGGGAATACGCAATTGAACCTGATAGTGATCATCCGTTTTGCTTTCTTCAAGGGTATAGGATTCGCCATATTGCAGGTCGAGTCGCTTTCGAATATTGACCAATCCAAGTCCTTGGTACTTACTGGGTAAAGCCGTTTTTTTCTTGCTTGAATTAGCGATTTCTAATAGACAATGATCTTCCTTATCCACCTCAATCCGCACATGGATAAAGCCATTGGGATTGGTGACTACATCGCTGTGCTTACAGGCATTTTCTACAAAATTCACGATAATCAAAGGCGCGATCAGGTGAAAGCCTTTTACCCCTCCCACTTCTAGATGGATATTGCGCTGTTCCGTATTTTTCATCCTATGAATCTCCAGTAGATTTTCTACTGCCCTGACTTCTTTAAACAATTCGACTACCTCCTCACTGCCATCATAAACCATAAATCTCAATATAGAGGAGAGGTGTTCCAGCATGGGTGCCGTTTTGGAATCACCCGTTTGGGCATAGGCATAAATATTATTGAGGGTATTAAACAAAAAATGAGGATTGATCTGAGACTTTAAAAAATTGAGTTCAGACTGTAGCTTTTCCGCCCTCAGTTGACTTTCTGTTTGTAGATTTTTATACCAGGCTTCTACAAAATAGAAAAGACTGGTAGTAGCCAGGATAATCGTAATGAGAAAAACATTATAAATAAAATACTCCCAAAATTGGGGCTCGAATTCATATTCGTAGGGAAAGTAGTAATAGATAAAATAAGCCAAGGAAGACATTGCAGCAATCAAAGAAACCGTCAGCAGAAAATATTTCGCACGCTGGCCTTTATGAAACAGCGGCATCAATAAAAAATAATGAATATACGTCGCCGCCATCAAAATCAAGATGTCTAAAAAGGCCGACAGGAAAGAAATAAAGACATTGGAATAGGGGTATTCATCCATGAAGTAGATGATCAAAAGGATACTCCATCCTCCTGCCTTTGCCAGTCTGCTGTATCGTCTAAAAGTTACGGCTTCCATTACTACATAAGATTACAAAGAATTCTTCCCAAAAGAAAGATTTTTCATTGGATGGGCCTGATTCTCCGATCAGCGGGCAGTTGGCCTGGCTTAGTGGAAGCCTTGCCCGCTTATCTGCTTTTTTAGTCCTTTAATAAGCAAAGTAGGGCATTTGGCGAATTGGACCAGCATTTGATAATGGATTAGACTAATATTGTTGAGTAAATAAGAAATTAAAGTATTTATGAAAACCAATATGCTTGCGCTTTTGCTCTTCCTAAGCTTTTCAACGCTCAGCGCTCAAACTTCACCTAATGGGCTATCCCTTGATATAGGCTATTTTAGCCAGGCGGCGATACACCCTGGTTCCAAATTGGGGATTACCTGGACCCTTGAACAATGGGAACTGGATATACCAAGTGGAAAAGATCGCTTTATCCGACAAAATGCTTTTCAAATCAGTCCACAAATCGCTTATTATGTGGCTCCAGATAATCATCGAAACTTCCTGCTCAATGTGGAGATGATTTACCGTTTTAAAAAGGCCCATCGCCGAAATTTCTCTGCTTTTTCTATAGGGATGGGCACCCTACAGCGCAATCGACTCCAGACCTTTAGCGTCAATTTGGGTAGTGGCGAAACGGAAGAGGAGCAGCGCGAGCGAGTGGGTTATTTTTTGCCTAGTCTGAGCTATACCCTGGGTCGAAGTTTCGGACAGCGAATAGACGGCTTTACCAAGTTTTCCTATGCCTATTTGTTGGGAGCAGGGGAAGAAAATAGCGCTCGACTATTTTTCGAACTAGGCCTTCAATTCCAATTTCGAAAGACGCCATAAGCCATCCTTAAAATGCTTTTACTTTCTGACTAAAAAGTATCCAACCATGACTAGAAAATCCTTTCTCAAATATCTCGCTACGCTTGGCATTGGCGCTCCCCTACTCGCTACTCTGGCTTCTTGCAGTAAAGACGAAGCCCTACCTGATATCAGCACCAATTTTCAGGGAAAAGTCCTGATCATTGGGGCAGGCGCAGCAGGCATCACTGCAGGCTATATCCTACAGCGATATGGCATTGACTTCCAAATCATCGAAGCATCCTCCATATACGGTGGACGTTTAAAAAAACTGGAAGGCTTTGCCGATTTTCCAATTGATCTAGGTGGAGAATGGATACATACAGACCCCAGTATCCTAAGCAAACTCTTGGATGATTCCAGCATCGACGAAAGCATAGAATTGATCAATTATCAACCTAAAACCATACATATTTGGAAAGGGGAAAACCTGAGAAAACGCAATATTACCAGCGATTTCTACAGGGAATACAAATTCAAAAATACAACCTGGTTTGACTTCTTTGATCGCTATATGATGCCTGAAATCAGTGATCGCATCATCTATAATAGCCCAATAAGTTCTATTGATTACACTGGCGACAAAGTCCTGGTAAAGGATACCAATGAGACGACTTATGAGGGCGATAAAGTCCTGGTTACGGTTCCCTTAAGCATCCTAAAAAGCGACCTAATCACTTTCCAGCCAGCCCTGCCTGAGTCTAAAACATCAGCATTGGATACCGTTGATTTTCCGCCCATCCTCAAAGTCTTTATGTCCTTTTCCGAACGCTTTTATTCAGATATGGTCATTATGGATGGTTTTTTTGAGCGAGAGGAGCTTTTTTACGATGCCGCTTTTGGCAAAGACAGTGAGGAGAATATCCTGGGGCTTTTTGTTATTGGCGAACCCGCAGAAGCCTATGCCTTTCTCGAATCTGATCAGGCCATTATCGATGCTGTTTTAGAGAAGCTAGATGACATCTATGCTGGCCGTCCATCTGATCTATTCCAAAAGGCAGTTGTTCAAAACTGGACCCAAGAGCCCTTTATACAAGGCTCCTACTCCCACTTTGAATCTAGCGGCTACAGCAGCACCGTTGAAACACTAGCTGAACCCTTAGAGGACAAGGTGTATTTTGCGGGGGAAGCTATGGCCCCAAATGATAATACATCAACGGTTCACGGAGCTTCAGAATCCGCCTATTGGGCGCTTAATAGGATGCTGACAGATTAGTATCTTTTGCGCTAACCACCTGCTTTGCTGGCTCCGTTGATCGACACTGCCAAAAGGGAGCCTCAGGCCATCTGCGCTCTTGCGCATAAACGCGCTGGCGCATTTGTAAGTATTGGTCAAAATGCCGCTGCAAGTCCTTTTGGTAGTGGTGCAATCTCGCTGGCTGTGGGTCCTCCAATTCCGCCTGAACGATGCGAGCAGCGTGGCAAGCCGAATTCATCGCAAAGCCAATGCCCATAGAAGAGATGGGGTCAAAAGAACAAGCTGCGTCTCCCACTGCCAAAAAGCGATGGGCCGTTTGGGCATTGGAAATCTGGCTAAAAGCATTGCGCACCCAAGGCTGCCCAGCCATCGCTACCGCTCCCTCCACCCTTTGTCGAACCTGCCGCGTGGCCGATAAATGTCGAACCCAATTGTCTTTCTTATGGAGCTGGTATTTGGAAATCAAATCAGCATCAGAGAAAAAGACCACCGCCATCCTCTCTTGGGGCAAACTGGCATAATACCACCAGCCCGTTTCCACCGCTTCCAGCACTTGATTTTGGGCAATGGGACGCTCCTCTTCAAATTGCAAAAAAGCACCTACCCCCATCAATTTATCCAGTCGTTGAGAAGGAATCCCAATTTGCCGACCGACCGCGCATTGCCGCCCCGTCGCATCCATCAAATAGCTAGTTTCTATCTCAAAACTTCCATGAACAGGATGCCGCAGACCAATTTTCCAACCCTCTTCCAATTGCTGAAATCGAATGCATTTGGTTCTTGGAAAGACCTGGCCACCCAATTTAGCTACACGCTCCAATAAGGTCCAGTCAAACTGTTTTCTATCCAGCTGAAAGGTGGATTGTTCGCCAGTAAAAATGGATTCGCGGCGATTGGCTTGGGAGCTGCCCCAATAGGAGGTCATTCCGTAGGAAGGGCGAAAACAGTTGGGTTCAAAGTCAGTACGACTTAGCTTTAGATGAGCCAGTAGATCAAAAATACTTGGGGAGACGTGTTCGCCCACTCTAAGCTGATTTAAATCTGATTGCTCCACCAGCAGGACCGATAGCGGGGAATAATTCAAGAGGCTGAGGGCAGCGGAAGCCCCTGCGGGGCCTCCACCAACAATCAGTACGTCTGTTTTAAATAGCGTCATTAGGGGGTCTTATCTTCGTTTTGTTCCACAACGTGGGAAGCCCAATCCTTCTTCTGCCACCTCAATGGGTTTGAAGGCGCGGGTTTCTAAATAGCTCATCAGCATAAAACCTCTTTCGCTGGTTTCCTTTACCTTTTTGCTGTCTGGTTCGATGAAAAAGACAGGGATGAGGGTTTCATTATCTTGAGAATTGCCACTGATGTCACCAACGGGAACGTCTTTAAAAGTAAAAATCTCATTGTTTCGCTCTACCTCCGTAAAGTAGGGGAAGCCTTGATTACCTGCATTTCTGTTGCGGATAAAGGCCAGGGCCGCCCAGTGTTCTACCATCTGGGTAAAGCTGTTGATGCCGCGAGCATAGTTCATTTGTTGGCCCATTGGGAGGTGGGCCTCCGCTTGGTCTGCTTTACTGACTTCGCCAGTGATGACATCCCAGGGACTTTGTGGGGGCCACCAATAGGAATAGTAGGTGGGAGGTAGCGGGACATTGTCTACTTTGTTGATGGCGGGATTGGTGAAGTTGATGAGTTGGATGGTGCATTGGAAGAAATCAGCTTGCCAGGGGCAGGCCATGCGTTTGGTCAGATCGCCAGGCTGGCAACCGCCACCTTCGCATTCGTCGCGAGAAGGCGTCAGGCCATTGGGATAGCCATCTTTGCCCTTTTCATCCCAAATGATGTAGGGAGCAACATAGAGGTTTCTATTTTGCAAACTCCAAGTGACTTCAATGCCTGGACACATGGGTAAGCCTACGCAATTGCCCACACTGCTACTGTCTTTATCGCTGATTGGATAGGGCGCATAATTGGGATTGCTGACAAATTGGCCTTTGGCCCATTGCTCCATGAGGAAGTGCTGGGTATCGCTGAGCGAGACAAATTTGACGACATTGACATTGCTTACGGAATTGCTCCCTGAATTGAGCGGCATCATTGGGAATAAATCAGCCCCATCCTCCTTGAATAGCCTGGCTTGTGGCTGATTGGGGGAAGGATTCATCTTATTATTGGGCTTGCGGAAATAGCTAAAGTAATTTTCCCGATTGTGGCGATTGGCGGCGCTGGGATCGGTAAAATCAAAGATATTGGAGGTAAAAGCCATCATCGATTGGACATTAGCCACCCATTGATAGGCGCCTATTCGTTGGATGATGGGAAGGATATCGCGTTGGTAATTAGCAACAAAATCTTCGTTCCATTTTCCATCCCTATACATATCAGGAACCAAGTCAAAATACCTCACCCCTACATCAAACATCGTATCGCTCAGATTGGAGATATTCACAATCTCAGGGGCAAAGTCAGGTGAACCAATAATCACCCAAGCTTGAAGATCGACGGAGGGAGTACCATCGTTAAAGTGAACGGTACAGTAAACGGGGCCATCAGAGATGTCATCATGCCAAGTGTCTGAGCCACCATAGCTCGTCAGGGGTTCGTTTCCACCAGCGTGACCAAAACCTCCCAAGACCACCAATCGACCTTTGTCATCCGTCAGTAAATCACCAAGGGTAGTGATGGAAGTACCGTATTTGACCTGCTCTGGTGGATAGGTAGCGGGATAGCCCTCAGGGACATTATTTTTATCAAAACCAATGGACTGACGGGTGCCAGAGATATTTCTTGGCCCAGGATCAATAATTAGATTACGACGCTCTTCGCCAGTTGTTTTGGCATTGCGGAAAGGGACCTTTCTGTTTTGATAGCTGTTTTGTTCCCCGTACAGGAGGTTGCCTTCCAGTTCGCTGTATTGGTACCAGGCGGCTTTTTTATTCGCCAGATGTACCGTCCATTCGATACGATCGACATTGGGGGAATTGGCATTCAGTTCGCTGCCATCTTCCTGATAGATTTTGAAAGGTTGGCCCTGGCGTTTGATAAGACCAGCCTGATCCTTAAAGTTGACGATGGGGCCAATGGCATTGCCATATTGATCAGCTTCGTAGGGGAGACCTCCAATGGAATCGGGCGCCAGACAAATGTGGTTTTCACTATTGCCCAGACGAGCCACCCCCACAGAGGGATGAAGGGTCAATTTCATGTTGAATGTTTTTTAGGGTTGTACTAATCCAAACAATATATGAAAGGTTTTTCTAATAACAAAAACTTCCCTTTGAGAAAAGCCCTTGGTCCTTGAGCTTCCAATTCGCTCCTAACAAAGCAATCGTATTTTTGGTGTGAAAATATAGCGATGGCTTTTTGAGAAAAAAAGAAATCTTTACTTTAGGAATAGATAATCAGTCTGGATTACCCAATCCAATAACCTCAAAAAACAACAACATGAATAACTCTAACCAGTCTATTCCTACATTTTCTTTATTACCTGTACTGAGGTAGTCTGGTAATAAA
>JBCBDH010000293.1:0-7539 GCA_038529855.1 Bacteroidota bacterium
AAGGCGTTATTAATTTCATTTGCAAAATGATGGAGCGTTTGATTTGATCGTAAATGAACAGGAACTTATGGTCGTTTTTAGCTCCTCAAGCGCTACATTTTTTCTATATCTTCTACAACTAAAATTCCATCTCTTTGTTTAATTGCCAAAGATAATAAAGGTACATTTACAAGCACTTTTTAGACATTAGATTTATCGGAGGAATTCTTCTGCTTAAATTGAATTCATATATATGAAAAGGAAAAGAGTTATTGTTTGGTTTAGACAAGACCTTCGTTTGCATGATAATGAAGCATTAACAGATGCACTAAAGGTGGGTTCAGAGGTCATTCCAGTATATATTTTTGACGAACGGGTCTTTTCTGGGACCAGCAAGTTTGGTTTTAATAAAACAGGTAAGCACCGCTGTCGCTTTATTATTGAGAGTGTACAAGATTTGCGTGAATCTCTTCGGGAATTGGGTAGTGACTTAGTGGTGCGCGTTGGAAAACCAGAAGATGAAATTGCTAAACTGGCAAGAGAGGTCAAATCCAGCTTTGTTTTTTGCAATCGCGAGCGTACCTACGAAGAAATCAAGGTACAGGATGGTTTAGAGCGAAACCTCTGGGCCATTGGGCAAGAGATCATCTATTCCAGAGGGAAAATGTTGTATTACACACAAGACCTTCCATTTCCCGTCACCCATTGTCCAGATATCTTTACACAGTTTAGAAAGGAAGTGGAGCGCATTGTTCCAGTTAGGGAACCCTTTGAAGCACCCACTGAAATTTTCAATGAATTGACGGTCGATATCGACTATGGTGATATGCCAAGGCTTGAGACCTTTGGCCATGAAGCATACGATATGGATGAGCGGGCTGCTGTGAAGTTTAGAGGAGGAGAAAGAGCAGGATTGGCTAGACTCAAATACTACCTATGGGATACCGATTTGGTCAAAACCTACAAAGAGACGCGTAATGGCCTATTGGGAGGAGATTATTCCTCTAAATTCTCTCCCTGGCTGGCACAGGGCTGTTTGTCACCGAAAATGATCTATCACGAATTGGTGCGCTATGAGGAATTCAGAGGGAAAAACAAATCTACCTACTGGCTCTTTTTTGAATTGCTATGGCGCGATTTCTTTAGATTGATGGGCAAGAAACATGGCAATAATATCTTTATGAAGGGAGGAACCAAAGGCATGCCCAATAACAAACTGCGAAACGACCATAAACTTTTGCAGTTGTGGGTGGAGGGACGTACAGGGCTCCCTTTTATAGACGCCAATATGCGCGAGTTGAAATTGACGGGTTTTATGTCCAATAGGGGACGGCAGAATGTTGCTAGCTTTTTGGTCAAAGACCTGGGGGTGAATTGGCAGATGGGAGCGGAGTATTTTGAGGCCCAGCTACTGGATTACGATCCTTGTAGCAATTGGGGGAATTGGAATTATGTAGCAGGAGTGGGCAGCGACCCACGGGAAGATCGCTATTTCCACATCCTCAAGCAGGCCAAGCGCTATGATCCCAGAGGAGAATATGTAAAACGCTGGCTTCCAGAGTTGGCCAAGGTGAGTGAGCACAAAATTCACCAGCCTCATCGACTTTCTAAAGAGGAACAAATTGCCAGTAAGGTGCGCATAGGAGCTGATTATCCCCGCGCAATGATCAAAATGTCTTGGTAGGTTCTAAAAACTAGGCTGTTCCATAAAATAATCGCCTTTAATGGAGCAAAAAGGTTTTATTATTTCGAATAATTACGTAGCTTTGCGGTCGCAATTTATCAAAATGGATATTGTATTAAATCTTACAGATATGGACGCTATAAAATATGTTCAGGAGCAAATGGCCCGCAAAACAGAGTTTCCTTCTTTTCGCCCAGGAGATAATGTGGTAGTTAGTTACAGAATTGTGGAAGGAGCCAAGGAGCGGATTCAGTCTTTCCGCGGAGACGTTATTCAGATTAAAGGAGAAGGCGCTACCAAGACCTTCACGGTAAGAAAAATGTCTAACGGAGTTGGTGTTGAGCGGATTTTCCCCATCACTTCTCCTGCAATTGCTGATATTAAGGTGCTCAAGCGGGGCAAGGTGCGCAGAGCCAAATTGTACTACCTACGCGATTTGGTTGGTAAGAAAGCCCGCATCAAAGAGCGCAAATTTATTAAGACCAAATAAGCTTTTTAGCTTTGTTTTATTTATAGGAATATGGCCTTGAGTTACTTTACTCAAGGCCATATTTTCATTTCAGCCCTTCCCAACTCCCAATAATCTCTTCTTGATCATCGCATCCAGCCAACGATCGGGCAGTACATAAGAGACGATCCAGTACATCAAGCGCTTTTTAGCAATGATGTATCGCGCCTTAGGGTTTTTACTCCTTAAAATTTGATGGATACAGCGGGAAACTGCGATTGGCTCAATGGCCTCTCGCTCTGATTCTGCGATCAATTCTTTACTTTTTTCCATGATGGCCGCATAGGGCGTATTGGGATAGCTCCTTTTGGCCATATCAGCTTTGGCCTTGTCCCAAATTGGTGTTTTGATTGGACCAGGTTGGATGGATACCACGTTGATATCAAAAACAGCCAGCTCGCGACGAAGGGAGTCAGATAGGGCTTCCAGAGCGTGTTTGGAAGCGGCATAAGGACCTATGAAGGGGCTGGCAATGCGCCCTGATATTGAGCTGATATTGATAATTTTTCCAGGTGAATAGGGACTTGGATCACTCGCCCCCAGCAAAGGCAAAAAAGCTTGACACAAACGAATAACCCCCAAGACATTGACATCCAATTGATACTTGATGTCCTCCACAGGTACATACATCAATGGACCTGAAACGGAAATCCCTGCATTATTGACCAAAGCATGCAAACCCTGATCTTTCAACAAAGTCGCGATCTCCTTTCTGGCTGCTTCAATAGCTTGCTCATCGCACACATCAAAAATAAAAGCCTTAAAATGGGGCCCCAGACGCGCTTCCAGCGCTTTGGCATCTGCCTCTTTTCGCACACTGCCCCAAACGGCATAGCCCTGCTCTAGCAGATACTCCGCAGCGTTCAAGCCAATCCCCGTTGATACACCACTGATAAAGACATATTTTTTCATAGGTATCTTTGAAAAGATTATTGGTCGATAAAGTCATCAAAATAAGCAAAGAATTCCTTTTTGTTTAGAACATTTTGATGTTACAGGTGCTTTACTTGTGTTGAGGCCACCACGTCTATCGCGATACTTAGGCGTTTAAAGATCATCGAAATTGGCCTCTTATCAAATATTGGAATATGAGACTATTTTTTTTGCTGCTGCTATTGCTGCTTTTTGATATTTACGTTTTTCAAGCCTTTTCAAGCATTGCCCAAACCTGGACCAAAACCAATAAATACCTCCTTTATGGATTCTATTGGGCTATTCCAGCCATGACACTGGGCCTGCTGCTTGCCTTACAGACTGGCCAGTTGAGTAGACATGTATTTTTCCTACTGCGAGCTATTCTGATGATTGCTTATCTGTCCAAATTATTGGTGGCAGGCGTTTTGATAATCGATGATATCCGTCGTTTATTTGTGGGGACCTTTGAGGCTGTGGCTGGATCACAGGGGTTTAATCATGGGCGTTCTCAATTTATGGCGCAGTTGGGGGTGATCCTTGGGGCAGTTCCCTTTGCCACTTTGGCTTATGGTATTATTCGCAATCGTCATCGCTATACCATTCTTCGTGAAACCGTTCGCATAGATCGCTTACCCAAGGCATTAGAGGGCTTGCGAATTGTCCATATTTCAGATATCCACTCTGGTAGTTTTACTTTAAAAGAACCCGTGCGTAGTGCCATTGATCTGATCAATCAACAAAAGGCGGATTTGGTTTTCTTTACAGGGGACCTAGTCAATTCAGTAGCGGCAGAAATGGAGCAATTCATTGATGTATTTGATAAGATCAAGGCGCGATTTGGTACCTTTTCCGTTTTAGGGAATCACGATTATGGGGATTATGTTCGTTGGAATAGCCCAGAGGAGAAGCGCCAGAATTTCCAACTTTTACTCGATACCCACCAGCAAATGGGCTGGGATTTGATGCTCAACGAGAATCGAATCTTGGATATTGAAGGCGAGAAAGTAGCCATTATAGGGGTCGAAAACTATTCTGCTCACCCCAGATTTCCCCAATATGGCAAACTAGCGGATGCCCACCAAGGGACAGAAGGAGCGGCTATTAAACTGCTGCTTTCTCACGATCCCTCGCATTGGGAGGATGAGGTCGTCAAAGGCTTTCAGGACATCGACATTACCTTTTCTGGGCATACCCATGGCTTTCAGTTTGGCATCGAAATTCCTGGTTGGATCAAATGGAGTCCCGTAAAGTACGTTTACAAACAATGGGCAGGTTTGTACCAACAAGGAAGACAGTTTTTGTACGTTAATAGAGGATTGGGTTATTTGGGCTATCCAGGCAGGGTAGGGATACTCCCAGAAATCACCGTGATTGATTTACAAAAAGCTTAAGGACGCATTTAGCTGTGGTAAATTATATGGTTTTGTAGGGAAATATCGTTATTTTTGTGCCTTGCACGCGGCGATATCGCCAGTTAGATACACCAAATAATAACGATAGGAAATGAGCTTGAAATCATTCATTTGCTACTGCTCCCTCATTCTGGCGATGGGCTTTGGGGCTTGTACAAACGGAGAAACAGATACTTCTGAAAAAACAGCAGTCAAGACCTATGAGACCAAAGACCTATATGGACATTGGAACGTAGTGGCTGCTAAGAGAAATGGCCAAACAACAGAATCCCTCTACGGTGCCTACTTTGAATTTCAAGACGATGGGACGATGTTGACCAATATTTCTGGTGAAGATGATGAGACCCCCTTTGAATACAAAGAAGGCAGTTTAATCCAAAATGGTCCACAACCACTTAACTACGCTGTTGATTTTCAATCTGATAGCACCCTTATGTTGGTCTTAGAGATTCAGGGCACTAAGTTTGAAATGTCCTTGCTCAGAGGCGAGTAAAACACCCTTTTTTGCTGTTAGCTTCCTGACTTATCCTCGAATTAGGTTTGAAAATCTACCTGATTCCTGTTATTTTCATTATGGAAAATAGTGTTTGTTGTATTGAATAAAAGGCAAATATGAAAAAATTGATACTCAGCTTATTGGTCCTGGTATTTGCTAGTGGCCAATTGGCAGCACTGGATGCTAGTGTTTCCTTTGCGACCTTCAAAAGTCCCAACAAGAATTATATAGAAGTCTATCTTCACCTAGTGGGTAAAACCGTCACTTTCGTCCCAACTGCAGATAGCTTGCAACAAGCAGCCGTAGAAATAATCATGTTGTTGCGCAAAGATGGAAAGATCGTACAGTTTGATAAGTATAAACTGAATAGCCCCAAGGCAGAGATGCCACTTAATTTTATCGACCTCAAGCGTTTTGCCTTAGAAAATGGAGAACATGAGCTAGAGGTATCCATTCAGGACATGAATGATGAGGGAAATGCTAAATCCTATAAAAAGGTGGTCAATTTGGCCTATTCAGAGTCAAAGCTTTGCCAGTCTGATATCCAAATGCTCGCTTCCTTTGAACCTTCTGAAGAAGAAAATATGTTTATAAAAAATGGCTTTTACCTAGAGCCATTACCTTTTAACTATTACAATAAATACGCTTCCAAACTGATCTTTTACAATGAACTCTACGGGGCAGATCGCTTCATCGCTGATGATTTTGTCATTCGTTATTCCGTCGAAAGACTCAATGGCAAAGGAGAAGCAGAAAGTGTCATGGTTGGAAATAAAAGACGTAAACCCAAGGCCGTAAATGTCATCTTGCTCCAAATGGACATTTCTCGCTTGGAGTCAGGTAATTATAACCTCAATGTGGAGGTGCGCAATCGCCAACAAGAATTGCTGAGTAAGAAAACAGTCTTCTTTCAGCGGAGCAATCCCTACTTACAAATGGAATTGATTGCCAGTGCAGAAATTGAGGAGGAGTTCGTCAGTCAGCTCAATGAGGAAGAGCTCAAATACAGCCTTCGCGCCATTGCTATGAATGTGCCAGATGAAGATGTGGAAGTCCTTAACCTCATTTTGGCAGAAAAAGACACGGAGGCGCAAAGACGCTATCTATTTAGATACTGGGCCAGCTATAATCCCAATGATCCCGCAGGGACACATGAAAAGTACATGAATGTGGCCAAAGCGGTAGATAAAACCTACTATTCTGGCTTTGGCTATGGTTTTGAAAGTGATCGGGGCTGGATGTTTATGAAGTATGGCAAGCCGCATGATGTGGTCACCGTAGAAAATGAGCCCAGTGCTCCACCCTATGAGATTTGGGTGTATAATGACCTCCCCAGAACGAGACAGCGCAATGTCCGCTTTTTGTTTTTCAACCCTTCTCTGGCCAAAGGCAATTACCAATTGCTGCACTCTACTGTTCGCGGCGAAATCAATAATCCCAACTGGGAAGAGGACCTCTATCGCGATGCTCCACAGGACTATCGCAATGGGTCAGCGAATGGCTTTGAGGTCAATCGAAGAGCAAGAGAATACTTTAGTGATTTCTAAACCAATTGTCTTGAAGGAAAGTAAAAGCGATGCGATTGTTAATAATCCCATCGCTTTTGCTTTAGCACACTGCCCAAAGTTTATTAGATTTGTTGATCACAGTCAGCATCAACAAGCCTATTTGGTATGAAGAAAATACTGCTCTTTTTTTGTCTATGCTTATTTTTGGGAAGCCATTCCAGTACCTTACGCGCACAAAAGACCTTCCAAAAAATATATCAACACGATTTATCTAATCAAGCCTATAATATCCTATCTCATTCTGATGGAGGCTATGCCTATATTGGTATCGTCGAAATTCAAGGGGCTAGTAGCGAAGTTTTATTGACCAAACTCGACTGTGAGGGTCAGTTGCAATGGTCGCGAAAATACGGCGTCTCAAGTAGCATCAATAATGTGTTTACGGATATTGTAGAGGCGGATAATGGCGATTTGGTTTTTGCACATAATACGGGGACTTTTCAGGATTACGACATTAAAGTGGTGCGCGTGGATGCACAAAGTGGAGAATCTATCTGGAAAAGAAGAATAGGGGGAAATCGCGACGATCTGGCACATGACCTCACCATGACCAACGATGGCCAATTTGTCATTTGCGGAACCACTAATAGCTATGGTACGGACACCAATGGCTCCCTATCTTTTCGAGATGCTTACCTATTCAAACTAGATGCTGACGGCGAACTGCTCTGGTCGCAGACCTACGGAAATAATGGCGCTATAGAAAATGCCTATGCAATAACAAGCCTAGCAAATGGCGAACTGCTCCTAACTGGTCGCTTCATTGTAGATGAGACGTTTTATACCTTTTTACTCAAAACGGATGCTCAAGGCGAACCACAGTTATTTAAAGGCTACGGAGCGGCCAATCATCGCACCTATGGTTATGCTATCATGGAAACTTCAGATGGAGACTATTTGATATCTGGAAGTACAACGATTGCAAAAAATAATTTTCAAGACATGCCAGATGTCTTTCTTCTAAAGACGGATTCAGC
>JBCBDH010000294.1:0-7533 GCA_038529855.1 Bacteroidota bacterium
GAGAGCTGAATAAACTGTGCTGCCTTATTGGCTGATTCAGAAAAGATGACCCCATTATTGGCCAAAATACCCACTGGATAGCCCTGGATTTCCGCCCATCCCGCCACCATAGAGGGACCATATAGGGGCTTAAATTCTGAAAAACGGGAACCATCGCAAATGCGCATAATTAATTCGCGGGCGTCAAATGGTTTTTTGACATCATGCGACACGACCCCAAGTATTTCATCTGCTTCATATAATGGAGCATCCACTTTTTGGGTGGGTACAAAATGGGGCTGACTTACTTTTACAAAAGTCATAATTTCTCTGGCTATCCTAATCGCGTCTTGCTCATCTTCTGCCAAATAGTCGCTGACCCCAGATACCTTACTGTGCATTTCCGCCCCACCCAATTCTTCCTCTGTTGCAACCTCATTGGTGGCCATTTTGACAAGTGGTGGCCCAGCGAGAAATACCTTTGCGGCCTTTTTTTGAAAAATGGAAAAATCAGACATGCCTGGTACATAGGCTCCGCCTGCGGTTGCATTGCCAAATACAATAGAGATCGTTGGCAAACCCAATTTAGATCGACGCGTAATTTCTCGAAAAGATTCTCCACCATAATTAAAAATCTTATCCTGATCGGGCAAATTGGCCCCGCCACTCTCAACCAAATTAATTGTTGGCAGGCTATTCTCACGCGCAATCTCATTGATGCGCAGCGCCTTGAAATTCGTGGCATAATCCACTGAACCACCTTTTCTAGACCCTACATTGGAATTAATCATACACAATTTGCCCTGCACCAATCCAATGCCTGACACATTGGTCCCCCCAGCCCCAAAACCACCTTTTCTCAGCATTCCAGCCAGTGGCAATAATTCTAAAAAAGGACTATCCTGATCCAATACGAGTTCCAGTCGTTCGCGAGCCAGCATTTTGCCCCTCTTACGAGCGCGAGCGATGTGTTTTTCTTTGCCTTGAAAACGACTCGCCTCCAAGTGCTTATCCAACTGCTCCACTAGTGCCATCATCCCTTTATAATTCTCTTTAAAGGCATCGCTTTCTGGATGAATAGCAGATTGAAGTACAGGCATAGTTGATGTTTTGAATAGTGAAATCGCCACAAGTTAATAATAACAAAATAATTAGTCAACTTTGACTAAACCTACTTTAAAAATATCTCTTCGCATTAGTATTTACTACCCATTCAACATATAGCGATGTATATAGCTTTCTTACCATATTGCCGTTTTAGATTAGCTGTAGAAGACTACTCCCCTAGCCTATTTAAAGCGCTATACGCTGCCGATAGTTGGTTAAAAAACAATGCATTAGCAAACTGTGGTTAGCGAATACTTCGCCTGGCAGTTGGTAAAGAAAGGAATATGGGCAGTTTTGCTTCGATCTTAGTTATTAGAAATTACATATAAAGAAAATTTCATCTGAGTAAAATTTTGTCTCATAAAAGTATGATTTATCTCCCTGTCAATTCCCCTCATCGCTTCCTCCTCCCATGCCCACTCCCTAGGTATTTTGCATAGGATTCACTCACAACAGAAAAGTCGATATGACAATCATCAAATTTTTGACTAGCTTTATCTCCTACTGAAGATAAGATCAATCATTCAATCACTTAATTGTTCTAAATGACTACGATTTCAAAACAGCACTTTCTCGTGGAAGAAGTGCCTGTCTTATTAAACCAATTAGAAGCTGATCGCATCCCACAGTTTGGACTCATGACGCCACAACATATGGTTGAACATTTAGTCTACACCACAAAATCCTCTGTTAAAGACTATTGCCCTCCCCCCGCAGAATTAAATAAACGACAAACAGGATTCAGAAAATTCATCGAAAACGGAGCAATTTTTCAGCATCGACCTAGCAATAAGACCAAAGCAGATCTTCCCCAATTGAAGTATACTTCATTAGAAGAGGCCATCGAATTCATTCCTCAGGCAATAGAGCGATTCTATTCGCACTTCAAAGACGATCCTACCCGCATCTGTTTTCACCCTTTTATGGGACAATTGGATTTTGAAGGACTAGAGTTATTTCATTTCCAGCACTTTCGCTACCATTTATGGCAGTTCAAATTATTGGATCGATTCCCTTAATGATCCAAACATTACCCCATCAAATAATCAATTACAGCCAATACTAAAAACAACGATTAGCAATGAGCGAACTCAATAATTTATCCATATCCAATCTATTCTCTGTTCAAGGAAAAACCGTGTTGATCACTGGCGGATCGCGAGGAATAGGCTTAATGATGGCCTCAACCTTTATTCAAAATGGTGCAAAGGTTTACATCTCTTCACGCAATGCAGCAGTTTGTAAAGCCATTGAAGAGGAATTAAGCAAGGTGGGTGAATGCATAGCCATTCCTGCTGATTTATCTACAGCGGAAGGTCGACAAAGCCTTATTGAAGAATTAACAGCTAAAGAATCTGCCTTGGATGTACTGATCAATAATGCAGGAGCCAATTGGAGTGCGCCCTTACAGGAGTATCCCGAAAAAGGATACGACAAGGTGATGAACATCAACTTAAAACCCACTTTCTTTCTTACCCAAGCCCTTTTACCTCTACTGCAAAAAGCAGCGAGCCTAGAAACACCTGCCAGAATCATCAACATTGGTTCTATTGATGGCATTTGGGTGTCCCAAATCGACAATGCTGCCTATGGCATTAGCAAAGCCGCTGTACACCACTTAACTAAAATCTTTGCCATGAAACTGGCGGGAAAGGGTATCACCGTCAATGCCATTGCTCCTGGTCCTTTTCCAAGTAAAATGACTAAATCTATGCTAGATACCATGAAGCCCATGGTGGAAAAAGCCAACCCCATGCGAAGAATCGGACGGACAGGAGACATGGGCGGAACTGCCTTATTATTGGCTTCTGATGCAGGCTCTTTCATCAATGGCGCTGTGATTACGGTTGATGGCGGCTTACACTTGAAATCTTCTATGTAGAGAACGAAGGGTGTTGGAGAAGAGCGGGACTGTGACCTATCGATGCTGGCCATGATTGCTTCAGATTTAAAACTACAGCCCTACATATCAATAGCTTAGCTCGACTTTAGTAAAATGCTAAAGTCGAGAGTTTAATTCATTATTTTAACGATATTCTTAGGCCAAGGGTCATGAAACTTATACCCCTTTTTCCAAAGCCTTAATTCATCATCCGTAAGGAAGCAAGATTTGAGCGCATCCGTAAATCGATCCACTTGCGCTTGATCTCCGATGACCGTCAGATCACATTGGCGATCGCCAAAGCGCCCTGGCTCTTTGGCAAGTCGCTTTTTAAGTTCTTCTATTTCAAAGGCTGAAATACTTGGGTTTTTATCTTCAACTATTCCTGCTCGCCAAAATCCGATCAATTCTAAACTGATACTACCAGCGGCTTGATTCCAAAGCAGCGAAAGCTTGTCTCGACTAGCAAGCCAAAAGAATCCTTTGCTGCGATAAATTCGCTGATCGAGGTATTGGTGGCAGATGTCCCAAAGACGTTGTGGATGAAATGGACGATCATCTTTAATGACTCTGGTAGCCAAATCATAGGGCCTATCCCTATCTTCTTCAGCTTCCAAAACGGGTTTTAGTTCTTCAATTAACTTTGCAACCTTGTAATAATCGTATTCCTGAAGTTCAAATAAAGATTCGATGGCGAGTCTTCCAAAGAGCACAGAATGTGCGGTGACTAGTGGATTTAATTCTTGAATGTGAGCGGCAATGTGTGGTAGTCTGTCTTCTCTTATTCGATCTGCCTTGGTAAGGATCAGATGACTACAGAACAAGATTTGTTCTACTAGTAAGTTGACCGTATCTCGCTTATCCTGTGCGATATTTTGTTGCATGCGGGGAAGCAAAGTATCTCCGTAACTAAAGTCATGCGCTAACATCAAACTGTCCACAAGAGCAAGTAATCCAGTGAGCTTTACTAGGCTATGATCCTTAAAATACTCGACAAGCGGCATTGGGTGACAACTCCCGGAAGTTTCAATGATGATGAGTTCTGGTTCTTGATTAGACAAGAGTTTTTTTAGTGTCTGATCAAGTTTTTTAATGCCCTTTTTACTGCTTAACACACAGGAGCTTATAGACTCCATGATTTGATGGTTATCTTCTACTGCTTCGCTCGCTCCTATCAATTCTCCATCCACATCCAACTCGCTCATATCATTTACAATCGCACAAATGGGTATACCCTTCTTTTTTGATTGATGAAGAAGGTTTCTAAATAGGGTTGTTTTGCCTGAGCCTAAAAACCCATTTAGGATAACGACTGGGACTTTATATTTCATTTCTGATAGAATTCAAATACAACAGTCTTGCCTTATGGCACAGCAATACCAATGAAAAGAAAATATCGACTTTACAAAAACAGGGTAGCCACTAGCTATTTACATACATCACTTCCTTAACCGCCTTGATCACTTTATCTGGATTAGGCAAATACGCTTCTACTAAGGTAGAGGCATAGGGTAAAGAAGTATCAGCAGAATTGACGCGAATCACTGGTGCATCCAAATAGTCAAAGGCATACTTCTGTACTTCATAAGTAACCTCCGCAGAGACGCCAGCAAAAGGCCAGGCTTCATCTACCATGACGATGCGATTGGTCTTTTTGACAGATTCCACAATGGTCTTATAATCGAGTGGACGAATGGTTCGTAGGTCGATGACTTCCGCAGAGATACCCTCTGCTTCAAGCTTTTCAGCAGCTTCAAGGGCAACTAGAGTCATTTTGTTGTAAGAAACCAAAGTAACATCACTCCCCTCTCTGCGCACACGCGCTTTACCAATGGGGACAAGGTACTCTTCCTCAGGTACTTCTCCTTGTAGCGCATACATGACCTCTGATTCCATCACACATACGGGATCATTGTCACGAATAGCAGATTTAATCAAGCCTTTGGCATCATAGGGATCAATACAAGAAATCACTTTCAATCCTGGGCAATTGGCCATCCAACTTTCAAAGGTTTGCGAGTGCTGCTGTGCCAACTGACCAGCAGAACCAGAAGGTCCCCTAAAAACAATAGGACAGCTAAAATCACCAGCAGATTGCGAAAGCGTCTTTGCTGCATTATTGATGATTTGATCAAAGGCCAATACGGCAAAATTCCAAGTCATAAACTCAATAATCGGACGAAGGCCATTCATAGCCGCCCCTACGCCAATCCCCGCAAAACCCAATTCTGCAATAGGCGTATCAATCACTCGTTTAGCCCCAAATTCATCAAGCATTCCTTTACTTACCTTATAGGCACCATTGTATTCGGCAACCTCTTCTCCCATTAAGAATACGCGATCATCTCTGCGCATCTCTTCTGACATGCCTTCGCGAATGGCATCTCTTAAAGCTATTGTTCTGGCCATATTGTATGGATGTTTCTTTTTTCAAAATAATGACAGGCCGTTTCAATGTAAATAAAGCCCGTCTGTCCTGTTCAAGGCGCGTAAAATTACGAAATATTCTTTAAAAATTACGACGGATCAGCTGAAGGAATCCATAGTGTCTCCCCCTAAGCTTATTAAGCGCTGAGTTCTCCATTTAACCAGCGCTGACTCGCTCCTTTCATATCCATTTGGTCAAAAGTACCAGAGGTCATCATCAATAAATTGGTATGGGTCCATCTAGCTGTATCTAAATAGTCGACCATTGCCTGACGATCCGTAAATACCTGCATATTGGGATGTTCAAAAGCCTGTATAATATCTGATGGCACTAGTGCTGGCAAACGTTTGATTTCAAGTGTATGCTCACTAAAATAAACGATCGCCTCATCCGCAGCTTGCATGCTGTGGTGATACTCTGGTAAAAAAGCCTTGTTTAGACTACTAAAGGTGTGCAGTTCCAGGCAAGCCCTAAGTCGGGCCTCAGGGTATTGCTCTTTGAGAGCAGCAATAGTGGCTTTGACCTTTGAAGGGGCATGAGCAAAATCGAGGAAAGCGATATTGGTCTCACTCTGCGCCAGTATTTGTAAGCGTTTAGCCGCTCCAGTAAAATGAGCCATTGCTTCAAAAAAACTAGCTTCCTCTACCCCCAATTCCTTACAGACCCAATAAGCCGCCTGTATGTTTTGTAAGTTATGTCGACCAAAAACCGCAATGGGGTAAGACTGACCATTGGAGCCTTTTAAAAAGGTCTTACCAGCTTTGATCTCAGCGGGAAATTCCGAATACGCTTGGCCATTTAGATGCTGCGCAAATTGATCAACCAGCCCTTGTACTTCTGAATCCGTTTCACAATAATACAGGCGAGCTCCTGGCGCTATGCCCTTTAAGAAGATGGCAAATTGCTCGACGTAATTGGCATAAGAGGGAAAAACATTGATATGATCCCAGGCAATACCCGTAAGAATCGAAATTTGAGGTTGATAATGCAAAATCTTGGGGCGCCGATCAATAGGAGAAGACAGGTATTCGTCACCTTCCAGTACCATAATTGGAGCATCAGATAATTGGACCATTGTATCAAAGCCTTCCAACTGAGCGCCTACCAAATAGTCAAAATCCATATCAGCCTGTTTCAAGACTTGCATGATCATACTCGTTGTCGTCGTCTTCCCATGACTTCCAGCCACCACCACTCGCAGTTTATCCTTGGCCATTTCATAGACAAAAGCAGGATAGGAATAAATCTTGAGTCCTAATTCTTGAGCGCGTAGCAGCTCAGGATTGTCCTTTCGCGCATGCATCCCTAGTAGGATGCAGTCAATATCAGCGCTAATCCTTTTGGGGTCCCAGCCCATTTTATCGGGAAGCAAACCATAGCGAGCAAGTCTGTCACGGGCAGGATTATAAATTTCGTCATCGGACCCAGAAACGGTATGATGATTGATATGTAGAGCAATAGAAAGGTTGTGCATCACGCTTCCCCCCATCGCAATCAAGTGTATACGCATCGAAATCTTATTTTTCGGGCACCAAATATAATATATTTCCCCTATCTATCATTTGAACCGTATAATAAGGTAAAAAAAAGGACGTTTTAAAGGAAATTGTAAACTATATTGTATTCAACTGGTTTTGTTTATTACATTTGTTTCCCAATACATATCTTAAATTCGATCTAATGAAAATGGCTAAACTCAAAAAAATTATTCCATTCGCTGTTGCGCTATTTGCCATGACAATGATGAGTTCTTGCAACCGGGGAGTTGGATGTCCGAACAATTTTTCACTTGGACAAAGCATCACTAAGGTGGTGAGCGAATTACCTGCTGCAATCTTCAGAAAGTAATTCTCCCCCTCCTCCCAATGCACTACTCCAGGATGGAACGGAGCTAGGTACGCATGTCAAAAAATACAATCTTCGTCACAGACGATGGTTCGCATTCGCTTTTTTCTGACCAATTCGGAGTCAGCTATCACTCAAAATATGGTGCGCTGCAAGAAACCCGCCATGTGTTTATCAATGCTGCTCTCCGCCTCAAAGCTGTTTTACAAAAAAAGATTCACATCTTAGAAACTGGATTTGGTACAGGTTTGAGGCGGAGAGCAGCATTGATAAACACATGGCGGGTTTCTTG
>JBCBDH010000295.1:0-7526 GCA_038529855.1 Bacteroidota bacterium
TTGAAGTTCTCCAAAAAGTCATTATTGAGGAAGAAAAGCCAAGGGCTTTTTTTCGAACTGGGATGCTAATCGAGCAAGGGGATCAAATGGTGCAGACGGCTTTGTACCAAAGAGGGGAGGGGCCTTACGATAATCCAGTTCATTTCTTCACTCGCAATTTCTGTGGGATCAATTCCATTTGTATTCATAGGGATTGTTTCAAGGAAGATCGTTTTGATACGCGCTTTGTCTTGTTTCCAGATACGCATTTGATCCTGCGCATCTTGGCGCGTTATCCATTTTATCAGCTTCCAGTCTACACCTGTGTTTGTCGGCAGCACAGTGGGCGCGTCTCTCATGCTACTTATCTAGCAGCGGATATTGAGCAAAAGGTATTGAATAATATCGCTGCGATTAAGAGTGTATTTGAAGAATACGAGCCATTGATCAGCCCTTTTGTTCCAGCTACTGCAAAAGCTTACATGCTTAGCGAAAAGTACGTCAATCATGCCAATGGTGCCCTGCTGAGTCGTCGCTTTCAGCTCTCTTTAAAATATATTTTTAAGGCGATGCAATTGGATCAGCAGGCCTGGTTTTGGTGGTACTACATCAAGTTTTTTTTAAAGCTCCCCTTCAAATGGCTGACGGATTATCCTGGACCACTATACCGCTCTTGAGATGACCATAGGGCTAATCGAATTATATGACCACAGCGAAGTCCTTCGAGTCCTCTGCCAATTATTGGATCATCCAAGATTTCAATTGAAGGTATTTACCACTCGTCCAATCTATCAAGACCAATATACCCTTCACGAGCAGCAAAATATCACTTGGCAATTGATGGAGAGGCATCAGTCGCCCAAGTCTTTTTTTCGTGAAAATCTATCCCAAGTCAATAGCTGCGATCAGCTGATCTTCACTACATGGTTACCTGACCGCCCTTTTGTTCAAAACCATTCTCTCCATCCTCCCAAGCTGCTCCTTCTTCACAATGGCCACACCTTTTTTGCCCCTAATGAGCATCTACAGCTACAAATCTGGGGAAAGGGAAAACTTAGGGATATGGCTCGATGGATGCGCTACCATTGGCGGGGAGGAGCGGAGGCGACGAAGCGTATTTTGGATACCTTTGATTATCTCTGTTTTACGGAGTCGCACATTGCCAAGTACATGAAAGCGCATTTTGAGCCAGCTTTAAGACCGCATCGCTTTATTGCTCCCTTGCCCCTCAGTTTTTTTTCTCCCCCAAAAAAGATCGAAAAAAAGGTATTGACTATTGTCATTCCTGGGGTGATTCGCGAGCAAGGTAAAGATTACCTTACTTTGCTGAGGGCCTTCCAAAAGTCTTGGCCTCGTTTGAAAAACCCTTTCCGCTTGGTTTTTTTAGGCAATGCCCAATCCACCTTTGCCCAATCGCTCCTTCGACGATTTGAGCAAGAAAAGGGGCCACAAGTCGAACTGATTAGTTTTGCGCAATTCATTCCTCAGAAGACTTTTGATCATTGGCTGCAACAAGCTGATTTTCTACTACTTCCCATCGCTCCTACACTTCGCCTCAATTTGATTGTAGAGTACTATGGAAGAAGCAATATTTCTGGAGGAATTAATGATATGATTCGTTGGGGGACTCCTGCACTAGTCCCTACTTTTTATCCACTGAATCCAACTTTAACCCAATTGGTTGGACGATATGAGGGGGTAGAAGCCTTGAGTGATTTACTAGTTGATTGGATCAATAATGGCAGGTATGAAGACAAACGAGCGGCAGCTATCGAAGGGCTAAAGGAGTACCTTTTTGAGCAACAGCAAAAAGTGCTGATTCGCCTCCTTGGTGAAGCCTTTAAGTAGTCATCCTACAAAAGATTTCCAGGTAGTTGATCTGGCCTTGCTGAAGAAGGGCTTTTAATTGATCAGCTGATGAGAAAGTGGGCCATTCTAATCGCTCTTGATAGGCATAGTTAAAGCTTGCTTTGGGATCTAGGGCGAGCAGCAAATCAATGCACTGAAGACTTGCCTTTTGAAAGATGGGTAGATTGGCTTCAAAGCTGAGTAGAGGAACTTTTTGGCTCAAACCCTTTAATACCGCTAACTCAAAGCCCTCTACATCAATCTTGATAAAGTCAGGTCTTCCGTACTGCTGGATCAACAGATCGAGTGTTGTTACTTCCACCTCTTCTGTTTGGGAAAATTGAGTAGGCACACTATTGGAAAGCGCATTTCCCGCTTCCAAAGTCTTTTTCCAGGTTTCGCTAAGGGTGTGCAAGGTCGTACCGCGATTAGCCAAATGAAGCTTAGCCTTTCCAGGTACTGCTCCTATTGCTTGATGTAAGATCAGTACGCGATCCTGTCCATTAAATCGCGCTTTCAATGCTTTAACATTTTTTGAAGCGGGTTCTACACAGACCAGTTGTTGCGTTAGTTGAAGCAAGCCCTTTGCGGTATATCCTTCGCTGGCACCAATGTCAAAGATTAGGGAAGGCCTGGCGAGCCCCAAAGCTTCTTGGTACAAGTGTTTTTCATCAGCCAATGCCCGTGCCAGGCGAGGCCGTAGTTTTTGCTGCCAATAAAAATAGCGCTCTGAGTACCGAAGTTGGTAGTACCAATCCTGCTGTTCCAACCAATTTTTGATTTGATACTTTAGCATAGATTTATTGGGTAGCAATGATTTTTCCAAAATTCAAATTTCCTGCGGCGTAGTCTGGATCAAAGTGGTATTGGCGAATCTTAAAGCCCACAGCTTCCAAACGTGCTACCAATTGTATAGGGCGGAAGCCCTGATGACGCATATCGTGAAATTCCATGGAAAGGATTCGAATGCGGCCTAGAAGTTCGTCTGGGGCATGGAGTATGATTTCGTACTCTGCTCCCTCACAGTCGAGTTTCAAAAAATCAATATGATCCAATTGAAAACGCTCCATGACCTGCGCTAAGCTAATCAGTTCTATTGAATGGCCTGCTTTGGTCGCCCTATGATGGATATGATAGTTAAAAGAGTGCTTGCCAAGCAACTGTCCTTCTCCTGGCTTTGCCGCCAGTCCTTTTTGTAGTAGATGGATATTTTGAAAGCCACAGGTCGCTACATTTTGATTAAATACCGCTGCATTCTTGGCAGAAGGTTCTATTGCATAGATAGCGCTGCCCTCCGCCGTATTCATAGCTGCAAATAGGGAAAAATAGCCATAGTGACCACCTACATCCACAATGACGACCTTTTCGTAAAAAGGAAACCAATCAGCATATTCCCGTTCTATAAAAATGGCTTCCAATACGCGTACCGCATCTTTATTGATGGCATAGTCCAAATCATAGCCCAGACCTTTGCATATGCGGCGAAACAAATAGCGGTCTACTGGAAGCAATCGTCTGAGTAGATTTTGAAGCAATCGCCCAATCATCGTTGTAAGGTATTTTGGACATTAAATTGCTGCATCCAGGAATCAAAGGCGAGTACGCGCCATTGGCTTTGATAGTCTGCCCTAAGAATGGTTTTACCAAAAAGGCCCCCTGATCTTTCGACCGCTTGCTTGAGCTTTTCCTGAAATAAAGCTTGATGTGTTTGCATCCATTGCTGCTGAGGAGTGGCAAAAGCCATTTTATCATATCGCGTTCTGATCTTATCTGGTAAAATACCTTTCATCGCCTCCCTAAGAATATATTTTCGCTGGGCTTTGTTGATTTTAAAATGGTCGGGCAATTGAAGACAAAACTCCACTAAGCGATCATCCAAAAAGGGCAGTCGAGACTCAACGCCAAATGCCATCGCATTGCGATCTTCATAGTGAAGCAAAACGGGTAAGCCCACGTCGTTGATTAGCTGATTGGAAATGTCAGAAATGGAAGGACTATTTGGTCTGCGGTATAGATCCAAAGCTTGAAAATCGACCTTCAACCAATCCAAACCTTCTCCACGCTGTCGCTGTCGATACTGACTAAAACGCCGCCAAATTGCTTTTGGCCCAATATGGTGCAAGCGAACAAATTGGATCAATTGCCCCATCCCCTCCAAAGGCTGTCTTCGAAACAATTGTTGGAAATGAGGTAAATAGAATTTTTCGTAGCCCGCCAATAACTCATCCGCTCCCTGTCCATCCAACATCACCCTCAGCCCTGCCTTTGCCGCATGTCTAAACACCTCCTGCTGTGCAAAAACACTGGCTCCCGCAGTTGGTTCGTCCTGCTGCCAATTGATTTGATCAAACCCCGCCCAACAATCTTCAAAATTGGGAAATACTTTATGAATCCTAACAGCCGTTTGCTGGGCAACGCTATCCATATAGACCTGCTCATCATATCGCGAATCGGCAAAACAAGCTGATACACTTTCAAATGAGGCGGAGTTTTTTGTCTTTTGCCTTTGTGCATGGATCAAACAAACAATCGTTGAACTGTCCAATCCACCAGACAAGGCGGTTCCCGTAGGAACATCAGCTCGTAGGCGTAAGCGAATCGCATCGTTGAGCAATTCGCGAAATTGAGTAGAAGCTTCTACAAAGTCTATAGAAAGCTTGGAAGTAGGGTAGGGGACTTGGTAATAATAGCTAATGGAATAAGTATGACGCCTTAGCTCATAGACCAATTGCTGCCCACCCCTAAGTTGTTTTACGCCTTCAAAAAGCGTATTCGAAGTATGGTCGTGATAGCCCCACGCCAAGAACTCATAGGCTCGGCCAGGATGATATTGGGCTTTCCAAAAAGGAAGCTGGGTCAATTGCTTGATTTCTGAAGCAAAACAAAAAAGAGCGCCCAACTGCGTGTAGTAAAAAGGCTTGATGCCAAAGCGATCTCTGGCGCAAAACAGCCGCTTTTTTGATTGATCGTAAATGGCAAAGGCCCACATGCCATTAAAGTACTTCGTACAATCCATCCCCCAATGCTGATAGGCCGCTAGGATCACTTCCGTATCTGTTTGTGACTCGAAGCGATAACCCAAATGCATCAATTCTTCCCTAAGTTCGAGATAATTATAAATCATTCCATTATAGACAATCGTCAAATCGCCATAGTGCATGGGTTGCTTTCCTTTCTCCGTCAAGTCAACAATGGCCAATCGACAATGGGCCAAGCCCACTTGCTCATGTCTAAAGCTACCTACACCATCTGGCCCGCGATGTGCTACGCTGGCAATCCCTGCATCCAGCCACTCCTGCTGGACTTTCTGCTTGCTTTGATCGACAATTCCAAAAAGGCCACACATAATTTCTCTGATATTTGCGGTAAATTTACCCGCTGTGGAGGCCAAAAATAAACAACTCTACCGAGACCTTTGTGCTCGCCAAAAAGATATTCCGCTGTTTATGCAGCCCTGGTGGTTGGATCATTGCTGTGGAGCGAACGGCTGGTCGCTTTGTTTGAGTAGGGATAAGGGAGGAAAGATAAGAGGAGTACTTCCCTATTATCTGACGCACAGATGGGGGCTTCGAATGATTAGTAATCCTATACTTAGTCCCTATTTGGGGGTCCATTTTAATTATCCTGAGGGATTGGAACAGACTAAGCGCCGCTATGCTTTTGAACACAAGGTGCTAAAAGACCTTATCCAACAAGTTCCCAAGGTCCACTATTTTAGCCAAACCCAACCTATCCACTTTACCAATCACTTGGCTTTTTACTGGTCCAAATTCCGGCAAAGAACTTATTATACCTATTTGTTTGATGCACCCATTGATCTTAATAAGCGCTTTGAAGGGATGAGCAGTGCGGTAAGAAATAAGATACGTAAGGCCGAGAAGCAGTTAAAAGTACATAACCATATTGCGATTGATCGTTTTTATTCTATCAATCAACAATCTTTTGATCGGCAAGGGATGAGGATGCCTTATTCGTTGGCATTGCTGCGAGGCTTGGATCGGGAGTTGGGGGAGCGAGCGCAGCGAGAGGTGATGGTGGCAGAAGACGAGCAGGGGCGAGCGCATGCTGCCATCTATCTGGTTTGGGATGAGCAGTATGTCTATAATCTGATGTTAGGAGCTGATGTAGTTCTACGTAATAGTGGGGCCGTTCAGCTTTTGCTCTGGAAAGGCATACAATGGGCAGCGAAAATGGGGCTTGCCTTTGATTTTGAGGGGAGCATGGACCCAAGATTTGCTTCCGTGTTCACTGCTTTTGGACCTCGACAGCAAGCCTATCATCATATCTATCGTTTTCGCTATGCTTGGATGGAATTGATTTGGGCTTTGAGAAAAAAAGGAGGGTGGAGATGAAACGAATCCAACTGCGCCTAGCGGATCAGCTCTTGCCCTTTCAGGCTCGCATTGCCTATGTCATGGATTGCTTTTGTAATCATCCCTTAGCAGCCAAGCAGCTAAGCTACCAAATTAATGGCCCCGCTGATTCCCAAGCTATCAATATCCTATATGCCCCAGAAAAACCAGCAGCACTCACTGCGTTTTTCATCCCCGCTCAGGGCATCGCCTTCGCTAAGCACCCTCCCCGATTTTCAGACCTAAAAGCCAATGGCTTTGATCATGCGGATTTGACCCTTTATTCAGTTGCTTATCAAAAACAGGCCAATCAAGCTTTCTGCTCTAATGGCATTTTTGCCTTTGACTGGCTAGAGACCCTTTTTTTTCACCTTAGTCGTTATGAGGAGTATCACTGTCGTTCCCATCAAATGGACCCTTGGGATATGATGAAAAAAGAAGAACAGTTTCTCTACAAACACCATTTACATCTTCAGCCTATAGTTGATCATCTGGTATTTGCCTGTTTGTCGGTATTGGGATTGACGCCCAAAAGGATAGCCACCACTTATTGTATGACACATGATATTGATGCGGTATGGAAATTTCCTTCATTATGGAAATATATTCGTGCAGCAGGACGGCAATACTTCAAGGACAGACAAATCAGCTCACAATTCACATTACTTAAGACCTACTGGCAAACACGCCAAGGCCAGCAAAAAGATCCCTATGATACCTTTGACTGGCTCTTGCGAAAAGAGCCTCGTTTTGAAAAGATCATCTATTGGTTGGCAGGAGGCATTACTCGCTACGATCACTTTTTTGATATTCGCCATCCTTATGTCGCCTCTTTACTTCGCTTGGCTCGCCAAAGAGGTTATCAGATTGGTCTGCATCCTAGTTATGCGGCTTATCAACGTGAGGATTTACTGCTAAAGGAAAAGACAGATTTAGAAGCAGTGGCTCAACAAAGGATTTTCCACAATCGACAGCATTTTCTTCATGTGGATTGGCCCCTTACCTGGTCTCTATTGGAAGCGGCTGGTATCACAGAAGATTCCTCCCTGGGTTATCAGGATACCTTGGGTTTTCGCTGTGGAACGGGCTTTCCCTACCCCCTTTACCATTTTGAGAAAGAAGCCCCTTTTGATTTTGTGGAGCGACCCTTGGTCATCATGGACACCGCCGTGCTGATGAATTGCCACGATCAAGCGGATCAGGCCATTGCACAAATCAAACAGTTGTTAAATAAGAATCCAAGCCTGACGCACATTACCTTTAATTTTCACAATAGTACTTTTGATCCCCTTCGATTAGATGCTGCAGTATTCAAAGACTTTTATGAGGAACTTTGCCATTGGCTTA
>JBCBDH010000296.1:0-7506 GCA_038529855.1 Bacteroidota bacterium
ACTTAGGTTAAGTTTAACATCCCATCAATTGGCTGCAAGTAGAAAAAGGCCATCGCCTGTTTTCCCATAATGCCCACGCTGCTTTTTGCTGTTTTCTCTATCCTAATATCGCATGGTATACTTTCCAGAAATAAGCGCCCAAAGGCAAATCTACATCAAATCCTCTCTCAATAAACCAATACAAAGAGATTAAGATCAAAATGATAGAGCCATAATTGATAAGGACGGGGTATAATTTGTTTTTTCTGATTAGAAAAAGAATGGGAAAGATAGCACATATGATCAATACTTGCCCAACTTCTACGCCCACATTAAAGCCCAAAAGCGACAAGATCATAAAATCACCGCTCAATCCTTTCTCTCCCAAGACACTGGCAAAACCAAAGCCGTGAAACAAACCAAAACCAAAGGCGATGATCCATTCTCTGCTCTTGAAAATGGGCCGAATATTGTGATAAGCCGCTAGTGCAATGGAAATGGCGATGACGGATTCGACAAAACGAGAGGGCAGATTGATCACTTCTAAAGCGGCGAGTGCCAGTGTGATAGAGTGCGCAATGGTGAAAAAGGTGATGATTTTGATGATATAGATAAAAGCGGGGCGGAATTGCTCGACAGGGCTCCAGGAACTTCCCCAGGAGATAGCGGCCTGCCCCTCTTCCTCCCTTCGAACGACCGCAGGGAGAATCAAGGCTACGATGAATAAGATGTGATCCAAGCCTATCCAGATATGCCAAATCCCCAATTTGACCAGAGCAATAAAGCCTTTCCACAAAGAAGCATCTTTTAGCGAAAGCGATTGGCGGGTGTCATTGGGGCTAAAGATATTGGAAATCAGGGATTCATTATTGACAATACCTGCCTTCCAGTTGTATTCGACAATGAGCATGCCCTTGTGCAGATTGTCTTTGTCAAATAAGACATTATAATCAATATCCAGCGCCTCAGGGATGATACTGACATTGCTCAAATCAAAATTAAAACGAGCAAAATCTTCCATTTCCTCCAAATCAAGAATCGTCGTCTCCGTAAAATTTATCTCGTGCTGCCCTTCGCTGGATTGAATGGCGACCCGACTTTTGATGTATTCATAAATGCGGGGCAAATAGGGCTGGATGACTTCCATGCTTAGGTCGTCAGACAGGCCAAGGTCCAAAGCCTTATTCATATCCTTGGCCGTCATTTCTACCCTGCCACCCATCGCATCCCCATAGATACGGAGGTACAGATAACTTTGGTCAGGAGAGTGGGCCTGGCTATTCCAGACGGGCGATAAAAAGCAAAGAAGTAGTAAAGAAAAGAGAAAAGTTTTCGACTGGGTGTACATTACTCGTTATTAATAGTTTTATATAGTATGCGTTTTGTAGATATCTTGATGTTTAGGAAAGTTTTACCATCGTTTTGAAGGTCTCATTGGAATGCATCAATTGATCATATTGGCCGCTGGCGACGATTTTTCCATCCTTGAGGATATAAATGCAATCGGCATGTCTGACCGTGGATAAGCGATGGGCAATGATGATCGTCGTCAAATCCTGAGGGAGCGATTTTAGGGAATTGATAATGCCTCTTTCGGTAATGCTATCCAGGGCACTAGTCGCCTCATCCAATACCAGTACAGAAGGGGATCTGTAAAGTGCTCGGGCCAGTCCCAGCCGCTGCCGCTGCCCCCCACTAAGCCGCACCCCTCGCTCGCCAATCTCCGTTTGGAAGCCCTCGGGCAATTCTTGGTCGATAAATTCGTAAATATCGGCCATTCGAGCTGCTTGCTTCACACGCTCCAAATCAATTTGTGCTTCCTCCTTTCCAAAAGTGATATTGCGAAGAATCGTATCATCAAAAAGGAAAACCTCTTGTGGAACATAGGCGATATTCCTTTGCCAATTGGCCAAATTGTCCATGTCCAGTTTCAAACCATCTACCTGCACCTGCCCACCAACTGGATGTAATAAACCCACAATCAAATCCACCAATGTCGTTTTGCCCGAACCCGTTGAGCCAATAAAAGCAATCGTTTCTCCCCTGGCGATCCGAACACTAAGGTCTTTGATCACTACCGTTTCGGAGTTTTCGTAGACAAAGCGAAGCTGATTCAGCGATAAGGCTTGCTCAAAGTCCAGCCCCTCATCCGCCTGGCTCATTTCCTCTGGCTGTTCTAGGGCCAGGACCAAATTATCATATAGTTTATCGAGTATAGGTAAATTATGTCTGATTTTTGCCGCGGCAGCAAAAGCCTTTTGCAAGGAAGGCAGCAAACGATAGCCTGCTACGGCATACAAACTGAGACGAGGCAAGGCCGATTGAATATTCCCCTCAGAGATGTATAGATAGATGGTTATGGCGAGAATACTTCCAAACGCAACCAGTTCGAGCATATAGCGAGGTGCTGCTAGGATAAGATTATACTGTGGCTGTACATTACAGAATTCTCTGGATGCTTTCCAATAGCGATGGTAGAAAAAGGATTTTTCATTGTAAACCATCACAGTCTTGATCCCTGAGAGTAATTCGCTCAAACTCTTATAACGCAGTAAATTCATGTCGATCCGATACTGTCCGATGCGTTTGAGAAAGTTTTGGCGAGAGAGATAGATCAGTAGATAGGCGCCCCCCAACCCAGCAAACATAATCAAAGCGATTTTGGCATCTACCATGAGTAGCAGACCAAAAATAATCAGGGAAGCAAAGGTTCGGGAAACCACTTCGATAGCAGGAATAATGACCCCACCAGTTAGCGAACCCACTTCAGAAATGATGTAAGTTTTAAGATCGGCGGTATTGATTTGGAGATAGAAGCTGTAGGGCTTGTTTAGATAGGTCCGCAGCAATCGGGTACCCAGATTGTGGGCCATATCCCAGGAGTATTTGTATTGGAGCCAGATGGTGAAGATGGAAAAGATGTTGGTAATGGCAATCAAGATGATAATGGCTACACCAAAAATGATCAGCATCTGGCGTTGACTGCTAAAGCTGAAATATTCATAAATGGCTAATAACCAGCTACTTTTCTGGATCGCCTCCGGCTCTGCAATCAACTGCATAAAGGGCAGTATAGAGGCCACACCGATCACTTCCAAAATGCCCATTATAAATATGGCAAAGAATAACCAAGTAAATTTGAGCCGCTCCTCCTGTTTGAATATTTGGATTAGTTTGTTAATGGCTTATATAGTTTTGTATGTCTCTGTAATTGGATGTACGTATTCTCAAAGACATTCGGATTAAGTAGGCCGTAATTTAAACCAAATAAAGCAAAATCAAACGATTTTCTGGGTAGTGACTTCTCAAATCCTTGGGCGCACAGATCAAAAATTACACTGTTCAAACATATTTCTGAATAGAGCGCTAATCCATAACAAGCATTTTCTTCGTACATAGGATTATAGATGGTACATTGCTATTAGCCTTAATTTTAAACAACAACATGAGACCCATTTTTTACTTTTCCCTATTGCTATTTTTTCCACTATCTATTTTTGGACAAACATTAGCTGGTCACATCGAAGATGCGACCAAATCCCCTATTGTAGGTGCCTATATTATTCACCTACAATCCGACCACCACGCTCACTCTAATGAGTTTGGCAATTTCTTTATCAATGGTGTCAAAACTGGCGATACCCTACAGATTACTCACCTGGGATACGAAACCCAATACTATGAAGTTAGTGACCTCAACCAAGAAATCAACATCGAATTAGAAGAAACAGTATTTGACCTTGGACAAGTTGTCGTCGGTCAAAATATTAAAAAAGTCAACATTATTGCCTCTATTGACATCAATACCTCGCCAGTGAACAATGCACAGGAATTTTTGCGCAAAGTGCCAGGTTTGTTTATTGGCCAACACGCTGGTGGTGGAAAAGCTGAACAGATCTTTCTGCGGGGTTTTGATATTGACCACGGTACCGATGTCAGTATTACAGTAGATGGAATGCCTGTTAATATGGTCTCCCATGCACACGGGCAAGGCTACGCCGACATGCACTTCCTGATCCCCGAAACTATTGAAAACGTCGACTATGGAAAAGGGCCTTACTACGCCAGTAAAGGAAACTTCGCTACAGCGGGTTATGTAGACTTTAAGACCAAAGATAAACTAGAGGAATCACAGATCACCATCGAGTCTGGACGCTTTAATTTATTGAGAACGTCCGGACTCTTTAAGATTCTAGATACAGAGCGCCATCATGCTTATTTTGCTTCAGAGTACACGATTACAGATGGACCTTTTGAATCTTCTCAGAATTTTAGCCGTCTCAATTTTATGGGTAAATATTCTGTGGAGCTAAATAATCGCAACCGAATTTCTTTTGCCGCCTCTCATTTTGATAGCAAATGGGATGCCTCTGGGCAAATCCCACAACGCTCCGTTGATGATGGCTCCATTACGCGTTTTGGGGCAATTGATGATACGGAAGGTGGAGAGACCAGCCGAACTAATTTCGTATTTACCTTTGATCGTACCATCGACGAGCATACCTTTATTAAGAATCGTTTCTACTACACCCTTTACGATTTTGAACTCTACTCTAATTTCACCTTCTTCCTCGAAGATCCTATCAATGCCGATCAAATCCGCCAAAAGGAAGATCGGGAGATGTTGGGAGTAGAGAGTGTCTGGAACAAAGGAATTTATACGGATAATGTAAGTACCCTGGTTCGCGTTGGTGTAGGCTTGCGAAGTGATAATGTTGATGACAATGAGTTATCTCGTTCTCGTAATCGTCGCCAAACACTTGAACGTCTGCGTTTTGGTGATGTCGATGAAACCAATGCCTATGCCTTTGCTAATGTAGAATTTGACTTTGGTGATTTTCTGATTCAGCCTGGGGTACGTGTGGATTATTTCAAATTCAACTACGTTTCTAATCTCGATTCGGTATTTAGCCGCCCTACTTTGTCTAAAACAGCATTCAGCCCTAAGCTCAATATCATCTACAATTTAAATGATGCTACGCAATTGTTCCTGAAATCGGGTATTGGTTTCCACTCCAATGATGCCAGAGTCGTACTCGAAAGAGACAATAACAACGATATATTGCCTCCTGCCTATGGGGTAGATTTGGGAGGAATCTTCAAACCTACTCGTCGCTTGATTGCCAATGTAGCCCTTTGGTATCTCTTCCTCGAACAGGAATTTGTCTATGTTGGTGACGCAGGTATTGTAGAGCCAAGTGGCCGTTCCCGCCGCCTTGGTGTGGATGTAGGTATTCGCTATCAAATCGCAGATTGGCTCTATTTCAATGGCGATGTCAACTACGCCTATGCGAGGAGTATAGACGAACCCGAAGGAGCAGATCGCATTCCACTAGCACCAATTACAACGGCAACAAGCGGATTGATCTACAGAAAAAAGAACATCAATGCTTCTCTTTCCTTCCGCTACATCCAGGACCGTCCTGCCAATGAGGACAACAGCATTGTGGCCGAAGGCTATGCCATCACGGACCTAAGTGCGAGCTACAGCTTTAAGAAAATGAGCATTGGCTTTGCCATTGAAAATCTATTTGATCAGGATTGGAATGAAACCCAGTTTGCTACAGAATCGCGTTTGCGCAATGAGACGGCAAGTGTAGAGGAAATTCACTTTACTCCAGGGACACCTTTCTTTATCAAAGGAATATTGAAATACAAGTTTTAATTGAAATATTAGGCGAGACCGCAAAAAAATGTAATGCGGCTCGCCAATACCCAATATACTAGACAAAAACGAAGAGCATGGATTTTTCCTGGCCGGAAGAATATACGCAATACCAGCAGCAAGTCGTCGAGTTTGCCCAAGGGGAACTGAATGAAGGGGTCATTGAAAATGATGAGACCCAGTCCTTCCCCATGGACTTATGGCGCAAATGTGCCGAATTTGGTATTCAAGGCTTGGCCTTGCCCGCCCAATACGGAGGGCCTTTGGAAGAAGTCGATTTCTTACGCGCCATGCTTGCGATGGAGGGGCTGGGCTATGGTTGTCAGGACAATGGTTTGCCTTTTGCCATGAACGCCCAGATGTGGACGGTACAGACACCGATTCTGCATTTTGGTTCTGAGGAGCAGAAGTCGCGTTATCTACCAGCTATGGCCAGCGGCCAAATCATTGGATCGCATGCCTTGACGGAGCCAGAAGTAGGCTCAGATGTCTTTAGCATGCAGCTCAAAGCCGAAAAGGTGGAAGGTGGCTATTTGCTCAATGGGCAAAAGCATTTGATTACCTTGGGGCCGATATGTGATTTTAGCTTAGTATTTGCCAATTCCCGACCCAATTTGGGCAAATGGGGCGTCTCCGCTTTTTTGGTAGACAAAGGCACACCAGGCTTTAAGCAATCGGCTAAGATGAGTAAGATGGGTATGCGCTGCGTTCCCATTGGTGCCTTTGATTTTGAAGATTGTTTTTTACCAGAAGAACAGCGCTTAGGAGGGGAGGGCTTGGGTTTTAGCATCCTCAACCACTCCTTGGAATACGATCGCTGTTGTATTTTGGCCAGCCAATTGGGTGCTATGCAAAGCCAATTGGAAGAGGCCATCAGTTATGCAAAATCCAGAACACAATCCGGTCAGTCCATCGGTAAATTCCAATCGGTGGCCAATCGCATTGTTGATATGAAACTACGCTTAGAAAGTTCGCGCTTGTTATTGCACAAAACGGCTTGGTTGAAAAAAGAAGGTCGGCCAGCCATGATAGAGGCAGCTTTATTGAAATTATACCTCAGTGAAGCCTTTATCGAATCTAGCATCGACAGTATGCGCACTTTTGGCGGTAAAAGCTATTTAGTACAACACGGTATAGAAAGAAATTTGCGGGATGCTGTAGGTGGCGTCCTATATGCCGGTACATCGGATATTCAACGAAACATCGTTGCCAAATTATTAGGACTATAAAACAAACAATTAATCAACAACCCTTAATTTGAGTTATTTACTTCAACATAGCATCCTCGATAGTGCTTATCGGTTCCCCGAAAAGGAGGCTTTTAAATGTGGTCAGCAATCCTTGAGCTTTGCTCAAATGACAGAGCGCATGAATCAGCTGGCTGCTTTGCTCTACCGTTTAGGGGTACGAAAGGGAGACCGCGTAGGTATCTACCTCAATCGTTGTTTGGAAACTGCTGTTGCCATGTATGGCATCATGCGGGCCGGGGCCATTTATGTGCCTTTAGACCCGCGGGCACCAAGCAGTCGAACCCAATTCCTCATTCGGGATTGTGGTATTGAAGTGATCCTAAGCCATCCCTCTCAAAAGCGAAAAGTGGCGACCATTCTGGAAGCCGATTTGAGCCTGAAAGCAATTATTGGCATCGAGATTGAAGCATCCTTGGAAAGCTTTAGCTGGGGCGACCTAGCTATGGAAGACGTCACCTACCAACCGCCTTTTCCTATACTGGAACAGGATCCCGCTTACATTATTTACACCTCTGGTTCGACCGGTCAGCCCAAAGGCATCATGCACAGTCATTACAGTGGCCTAAGCTATGCCAAACTGACCGCCGACCTGTATTCGATCAATGAAAAAGA
>JBCBDH010000297.1:0-7506 GCA_038529855.1 Bacteroidota bacterium
CAATTTATCCATCATCCATTGAAGTGGAAAAAGATGGTTTTGTTTGATTTTAAGGAGCAGTCCATCTTTGTTTTTAACAAAAAAAGTAAGGCAACCAATAGCAGCTTGGGAGGGATACGTTTTCCTTTTAGAGATATTGATAGTTATACCATCATCCATTATGACAGTGTAGTTCAAAGTAGTTTTTTTCTCATTAAACTGAGGGTCAAAGGTGATGAAGTGAGTTTGTTATCGCTACAACATCCTTTTCAATTGCAGGAAGTGGTGGCTTTATTAAAAGACAGACTCAGGCTTCCCGTACACTAAATTTTGGCGAGCAACCAATCCCTAACTGATAAGACCTGCTCCGCCTCTATCTGCGCTCGCAGCTCCGCTCGCTTCCCTTTATCATACGCTGGAATAGCCATTAATCGACGAACATAGCCTATGATATTCATAAAATTACGGCGATGATAATCGCTGACTTCCCGCCTACGGATAAACTGCTGAAAACTATCCAGATGAGATTCCAAACTGCTGACCTCTTCCAGTTCATAATAGATTTGGACCAACAGCAATTTGGAGATAAGGTTATTGACCAAATCCTTGTACTCTGCACTTTGTAGATGGACCAAAGCCTGGCCAAAAGCTTTTTGAGCAAATGCCAAACGAGCCTTATTAAAGCTGATGGTCGCTTGCTTGTAGCTGGGCTCCAGGTGATCAGATTCCGTGTCGATAAAATGATGTAGCCAATCAAAGTCCTTAAGAAATAGGGCCATAGCCACGATGTTGTTGTAAGTAAAGCGAGTGATTTGGTTGTTTTCCAATAAGATGTCTTGGGCGATGCCCTCTTTGTACAATTCCAAGCCCTCGCGAGCATAGGCCCTAAATCCCTTATTCAATTGTTTGATACAAAAATTAATACCTAGCAAAAAGGCCCCCTTTAAATCCTCTGTGGCAAACTGCTGACGATGTTGAGTCAAGGTGTGCTTAAATTGCTGGAAATAGGTCAAACTATCTTCCTCCTGCAAAAAGCGAAAGCAATAATAATAGACCGCTACAGCAGGGACTTCCATATAAGCACTTTCCTCAATATGGTCGATAAAAAAATCCAGCAGGCCAAAATCGTATTCGGTTTTATAAACGGATTGATGGGTGAGCAGCGAGCAGGCATTTTTGAGTTTTCGAATCAGAAAAGTGATGTCTGTATTCTCAGAGATTTCCTGAAAGTACAAATCCTCTGTCCTTCTAGATGCGCTTTGATGAATCATTTTCTCTTCGTGCAATTGAAGCGTCCAGCGATAGTAATCCTGATTGCGAAGCGGATAGCTTTGAAGCAAACGGCTGCTCTTGCGAATACTGCTTTGAAAGCTTTTCTCCAATTGCTTTTGGCGATAGATGGCAGAAAGGGTAAGTCGACTGCCTATAGGGTCCTGCCGCCAATGATGAATCAATAGCCACTCTTCCAGCAATTCCAATAGATCGCTCATTAGGCCACGGATGCGGGTCGCCTCAAAGTCCTGCCCTGGAAAGGTATGGAGGTGTAATTGGGCTAAGCTGGGCTGAATTTGCTTCTTTTTCAGGTATTTCAAGGCCGTTTCAAAGAGCAATTGGAGGCCATCGCGATAGGCAAAAAAGGGGGAGCGCAGCATTTTTCGTACCTGTCGAACCGCTTTTTCATCCAATACAAGCAGAATTTCAAATAATTTGTAGGTTTTCTCCACAGAAATTGATCATTTTTTTCGCACTTAATTTAAATTTATTTTATTGTAAATCAAACAATTAAGTAGTTTAATCTTCCTATTTTACCGCATTAATTCGGCTATTTGTAGTATTGAAAAGTAAGAATGCAGCCCATATTTGTACTCAAACCATAGCTAGCTGTTCCTGTTAATCAAATTGAAAAAACAAAAGTCATGAATTTCCGATATTACTTTCTACTCACTTTACTACTCCTCGCAGGCTCCAATTCCTTTGCACAAGGCTGGGAGTATCTTTTTCAAGATGTCAATACCAATTCTCGTGCTACCCACCTCATTCCCACTTCTGATGGGAACTATCTGGTTGGAGGCTTCCAAAGTGGAGGCTTAGATCCCAGCGCTTTTGGAAGCTATCTCCTCAAAATCGATGAAAACGGCCAGGTCGTCTGGCGCCAGAATTATTCCAATAATCCAGGTGGTATTAGTGAGATAGCAGAGCTAAGCAATAATCGCTATGTATTCGTCTCCTCCTATATCGAAGGGAGTACCCCCAGTCCAAGGCTAAGGATTGTTGACAATACAAGCAATGTAATTTTGGATTCAGAGATTACGACAGGATCAGGTGGTGGATATGGAAGCCACAAAATCATTGCTCAGTCAAATGGTGGATTTTTGTACACTTTTGCTAAAGATGGCACCCAATATATCTACCAATATGACCCCAATTACAATCTTACTTTTTCTGGTAGCATGAGTTTTGACCCTGGCAGGTTGTCTTCTCAACTCTCCAATGGCAATTTGCTATGGTTGAAGAGTGAAGCAGGCAGTGTTTTCAAATACGAAACAGATGATCAGGGCAGTTTGCTCAGCACCCAGACAGTCGCGGTGGGTGGTAATGCCAATCTTTTGATCGCTGACAATGGAGGATTTGCCTTTACCAGGACCAGTGCAGATCTCAATGGTGCAGTTGTAGAATTATTCCAGTACGATAGCAATAATGTAGAAGTGGACCGCGACACCATCTGGGATGGATCGATTTTAGACGCTAACGACCTACAACTGACCAGCGATGGCTACCTCATAAGTGGCTTTTTTGGACAAACGCCAGACCCAACCGCAGGAACTGCTATTTTGATCAAGACAGATACCAATGGCGATATCGTCTTCACCCATCAAGCTACCAATCAAACGGCTTACTCCCTATTCAATCAGGCGATTCCTTCCCAAAGTGCTGGCTACTTGGCAATAGGTGAAGTGGGATTCAAAGACTACGTGGTTAAGCTGGATGCTAATGGCGTTTTATTTGCCAATACCGTAAATGGAAGTATCGCCATTGACGAGATCGCAGATTGCCAAGTCAACGCTGGCGAAACCCCCGCCAGTAATTGGTTGGTCACCGCTACCAAAAATGGAAATCTCTTTGCTGCTACGATTACTGATGATTTAGGTCAATACCAACTGCAATTGGATACAGGAGATTTTGTCCTTAATGCCGTGGCGCCCAATAGCTACTGGGGCTTCTGTGACAATACCATCGACATCAGCTTTACGGCCTTTAACCAAACAGCGATCCAAGACTTCTCCTTGCTTAGTGATGTAGACTGCCCTGCCATGGAAGTCAATGCCTCTGTGCCTTGGGTACAAGCCTGTGAGTCAAGCACCATCTATATTGATTACTGTAATACTGGAACCGTTTTCGGTGCTGATGCTTATATCGAATTGAGTTTGGATACCAATCTGGTTGTCGATTCTAGCAGTATGCCCTGGTCTAATATCAGTGTAGACAATGTGGTTACCTTTGATTTGGGCGATGTTGGACCTTTTGATTGTGGAGCCTTTACCGTCAGTGTTAGCTTGCCTTGTAATGCACCTGTGGGTAGCAGCTATGGCGTAGATGCGCATATCTTTCCAGATACGCTCTGCGGGCCTATGATGCCTGGTTACTCAGGCGCTTATTTGGAATCTGACGGGATTTGTGGCGATTCAGTACTGTTTATTTTAGAGAATGTTGGGGATTCTCCCATGGATATGGAATTGGATTATTTTATTGTAGAAGATGCCGTATTGATGCGTATGGATGATGTCCCCATTCTCGACCCAATGGAAAGCTATGATCTTAAATTGCCTGCCAACGGTGCTACTTATACCTTAGTACACGAACAAGTTGATATGGCTCCTGGCATGTCTGCACCTATTGAAATTATTGAGGGTTGTGGTACCAATGGCAATGGCGAATTCAGTACAGGTTATAGCCAACAATTCCCACTGGATGATTTGAATCCTTTTGTGGATGAAGAACGCCCAATAAATAAGGCAGTCATCAGCTTTAATGAATTGATGGCCTCGCCAGAAGGTTATGGAGCAGAACACTTCGTTCAGCCAGGAACAACCATTGAGTACCTCCTCCCCTTCCAAAATACGAGTGGTCAAAATGTTGAAAAGCTCGTGATCAAGGATAGTTTGGACAAGGCATTAGATGTGAATAGTATCCATGCCATTTCTTCTAGCCATACCTACGATTTGCAAATCAATGAGGAAGGTGTATTGATCTTTACTTTTGAAAACATCAATTTAATTGGTAGGTCTAGTAGTGCATCTGACTCAGAGGGTTTTATCTCCTTTAAAGTTCGATTAGCTGCTGATGCACCCACAGGAAGTAAGATTTATCATCACAACTTTATCAGCTTTAACGATCAGCCTTTCGCAGCTAGTTCCAATACCTTTCATACTATAGGAGAGGAATTTATCGAAGTCCTTGTCGTGAGTACTAGCTATCCAGACACAGAGGAGGTAAAGGTAAAAATTGCACCTAATCCATTTTCTGAAGTCGCCAGCATCATTATTGAAGGCCACCAAAGCAATCAGTACCAGTTAGAATTATACAACAGCAATGGCCACTTGATCCGCACCCAACAGTTTGATTCGAATACCATTTCGATACATCGCAACCAACTTTCTTCTGGCTTCTACTTGTATCAGTTAAGTAGTGCCGATGGATTTTCTCAAGTGGGGAAACTTATCATTAGGTAAGTTTTTCCCTTGAATTTGGCTAAAGACTCATTCCCTGGGATGGGTCTTTAGCTATTTCAAAACAAAAAACCTCGATGAGCTATTGAATGAACTAACTAACTGAACGAATTATCCATGTTGCCCATTCCTCAGCTTTGCTGTCTCATTTTTTTTAGCTTCCTATGCTGGTATCCAAAAGGGCTTGGCAGTAGCGACAAAGGTATACCAGCGCAACAAGTAGCCACTCCTCCCCCTCCAACAAGCATTGCGTCCAACAATTGTGAAAGTAGTTTTTTCCAAGAACGTGTTGTTGTCAATAATATTCAATTAACCAATGCCTCTATTATCAGCGATGGAAATTCGCTCTTCCTCTCTGCACGGGCTTCCTCCTATAGATTTACCTTGATGAAGGGCAATTTGGAGGGACAAATCGAATGGATAAAAACCTATGATCCAGAATTTTTTGGTGCTCGTGTCACCGACCTAATACTTACCTCCAATAATGAACTCCTAATCATTGGTGGAAGTCGTGATGTTGCCATTGCCATGAAAGTCAATAAAAATGGGGACCTCATCTGGGTAAAACGATATGACGATTTACCCTTTAATGAAGTTTATACAGTCATTGAAGCCAGCAATGGCGATTTCTTAATTGGTGGGACAACGACCCAAACCTTTGGGCAGCTTCAAGGGATGCTGATCAGAATTAGTCCAGATGGTAGTTTGGTCTGGTCACGAAGATTGATCCATGCTATTGGCACCTATACACCAGTCACTGTTGAAGAAATTGTTCCTGCCTTAGATGGTGGCTATTTGCTATTTGGGCGTACCGCTACCGTTAATTATGATAAGGGTGATCTGTTGATCATAAAGGTAGATGAAAACGGCCAACAGCAATGGATTAAGCGCTATGATAGAGCGATTCAAAGAGGACTACAGGTCCTTGTCAATCAAAATCGAGACGGTTACTTGATTTCCCACCCAGGTGAAGACCTGATTAATAGCAATTCTAGCTTAATGGAAATTGATGTCAATGGACTGATTCTTCGAAGTCTAGAATTTGAATATCCAGATTTTTTTAGGATAAGTCATTTTACCCTACGTCCCAATGGCGATATTTTGATAGGAGGATCAGTGACAGATGTCGCTGGTATAGACGATGGCTTTCTCTTTCTTGGCCTATTGGATCAAGATTGGAACATCAAAAAATTGCAAAGTTATAGTGAAGATATTGGTAGTTTATCAGCCAATGTCAACTTTGGTAAAAGCTTTATTGAAAACAATCAGCGTGTTTATATAACAGGCACCTATCTATTTGGCACCCCATATACCTCTACAGCCCTCGTAAAAACAGACGAAAATCTGGAGCTAGCTTGCAATGCAATCGCCTTTGATGTTAACCCAGTGGTAAAAACAACGACGGAAATACCATTCGATATCAATATGATCAATGACCGTGCTTCTTCCCGCGACTACAATATGATCACGGGTTCTCTTTCACATAGCAACGTTACTTTCTGTAGAACGAATCAATCAGGTAATCCCATCCTCACTTTTGAACAACAAAATCTTTGTGATGGAGATACGCTTTGGTATTTAGGACAAGCCATTACAGAAAGCGACACCATTACGAGTAGCCATACCGCAATTAATGGTTGCGATTCCATCCATCAAATCGAAGCCACCTTTCAATCTAGTTTTTCTTTGGTAGACGACCTCCAATTATGTGTAGGAGATACCGCTTTTGTGCTCGGCCAGTTCTACACCAATGATGTTGTCATTAATAGTATATCGACCAATGCCAATGGCTGCGACTCCATAATCGACCTACGAATTAATTTTGACCGCCCTGTTCTCACCTTTGAAGAACGTTCCATCTGTCGTGGCGATAGCTTATGGATAGATGGACAATACATTAGCCAAGCCACGACCATTGACCAGAGTTTAACGACCACTAATGGTTGTGATTCTTTTCATCAAATAGCGGTTAGGGTAGTCTCTCCGCAATTTAGTTTTGAGCAACAAGCATACTGCGAAGGCGAAACGGCCCTTATCTTTGGACAATCCGTGTCTAGCAATGATACGCTAAGTCAGACCCTTGTGAGCAGCGATGGCTGCGACAGCACCCATCAAGTTATTGCTAATTTTTCTCCAAGGGCCTTCACCAGCGAGATCATCCAAGCATGCCAAGGAGAGGTCGTTCAGGTTTTTAATCAAAGCATTACCCAAGATGATTGGGTGCAAGCTAGTTTTACGGCTAGTAATGGATGTGATTCTATTCACCAAGTGGAAGTCCAGTTTTTAGATCAATTAGCCAGCAGCGAAGTACTCTCCTTATGCGAAGGGCAAGTTGTCCAAATTTTCGGACAAAGCGTTTTTGAAAGTGATACCCTTGAACAAACCTTTACGGCTAGTAATGGCTGCGACAGCACCCATCAAGTTATTGCTAATTTTCTTACCTCTGCTTTCACCAGCGAATTAATACAGGCTTGTCAGGGAGAGGTCGTCCAGGTATATAATCAAAGCATCACCCAAGACGATTTGGTACAAGTCACTTTTACGGCAAGCAATGGATGTGATTCCATTCATCAAGTGGAAATCCAGTTTTTAGATCAGCTAGCGACTAGCCAAGTGCTTTCCCTCTGCGAAGGACAAGTCGTTCAAATTTTCGGACAAGACGTCTTTCAGAACGATACCCTGATACAGGTCTTTATCGCCAGTAATGGCTGCGATAGTCTACATCAAGTCATCGCCAATTTTTCTCCAAGTGTTATTACTTACGAACAAATTCAAGCCTGCCGTGGAGAAATCGTGCAGG
>JBCBDH010000298.1:0-7497 GCA_038529855.1 Bacteroidota bacterium
AGGCAATTCGACCAGCCAGCAGGGCCGTATTCGCGGTAGTCAACTCATCAGGGAGGTAAAGCTCAAGGATTTTGGGGCCTCCCTCATAACCCAGACGCTTTATTAATAAATCTTCACCTTTGCCAGATTGGATCAAAGCAGATAAATAAGCCGTCCAATCCGCTTGATCTCTGAGGTGGCCCAGGTCAATAAATCCACCGCGAGTAGTGTAAATGATGCCATTTTGTTCCTCTCGACTGCCCAAATACTGATGAGGACCTATGTTATCCAGACTGGTGATACTGGTTAATCGCTTTAGCGGGATGCCAGCCATTCGCATTTCGGAACCAAAGGAACAACAGGGGCGAATAATGCGGGGAGGCGGCGCAGCTAGTTCTGCTTCTGAAAGTTGGGGGATGATCGCCTGACTGGGTAGGGAAAAACCCATTAAAAAAAGACCTAGCCAGCACTTAGCCAGCCATTTTAATCGAGGTTCTTGTTCCATCCAATTCATTTTTCGCATATTGATCTGATGTCCAAATGGGCTGCAGCTTTATTGCTATTTCTAGCTGATGCTAGAAGCAATGTAATAACGGTATGGCTTAGGGAAATGCTTCCAAACCCCAAATATATCGCCTGTTTATTGCTAATTTAAAGAATAGTCGAGAAGATAAATAGTTGCACAAGAATTTAGAAAAGGGCAAAAGAAAGGACTTTCAGCTACTTTTTGAGAAGGCCTCTTTTTGAAAATAGTGAAGCAGATTGACGATTGGTCAAGTCATAGGGTTTCCCTTCCCTATTAGGTGATCAATCCCCTTTTGCGAAGGGCTTTTAATATATTTTTTCCACGAGATTTTATCCCTGCTGACCCTGTAGGTAATTGATCCTCAATCAACAATTGAAGCTCCCCTGCCAAATCGGGTTCTACCAAACAAATCTGATATAAGATGGCCATCGAATGCGCTTTTACGGCAATGGCTTCCTTTGGATCAGCCAAATAATCAAAACACAGCGAAGCCGCCATTCCCAATAGCTCATTAGGCACCCCCAATTCCGCCAAGACCTTCAAGGTATTTCGCTTGATCGCAATATGCTGTCCTCCCCGCTCCAAATTTTCCAACATCACCTGAAAATAGGGCTTAAACAGCTCAGGACTTCGCTTCGCACAATGACTCACCACCCAAGCTGCTCGCTGCGAAACGCGATATTCATCCCGTAAAAACAGCGCCATCAAATCCGCCAGTCGATCTGCATCATGCCCAATGTACTCGCTCAGGCGCAGGGCCTGTGCCTTACTGTGCTCCCGCAATAATTCTTCGCGCAAGTCCATACCATCACTCCATTTCTTCGTTAAAGTACACCTTATAATAGTGCATATTTCGCTCCTCATCATAACCCTTTTCGATAAAGCGTCGACTGCTCTCAGGCTTGTTGAAATCAAGTCGAATCTGGATATTGGTATCTAATTTAATGGTATTGCCAAATTTGCGCTTAGCCTGTTGAATCGCGGGTTTGGAGATGGTAAAGGTGGCCGATTCTTCAGTGCCATAATCCTGGGTAAAATTGCGAAACTCATTGACCATTTCCTCATTGGGCATCACCTCTTCAGTGAATTGCTGGAAATTGAACTCCTCGTGATTCGCAAAATAGTCGACAGAATCGCTGAGGAACTTCATCTGCTCCTTTTTATCTTGGGTGGGAATGATGACTTCCTTGGAAAAATCATTGCACATCTCCAAATAGGCGCGGGTATGATAAGTCTCGTTTCGCACAAAATCAACATTCAAAAACTTGAACAGCCAATAGCTGGCATCGTATTGATTATTGTCGGCACTGAGTACTCGAAAGCCATCCGCCTGACTGGTATTCAAAATCAAACAAGCCTTGTCTAGCTTATCAATCTGTATGCCCTCCTGTTGGTTGAGTAGGAGTTGATCACCAGATTCCGCCACTTGAAAAAAGCCATGCTTTTGTTCAGATTTGAAAATACCTAAGCCCTCGACTAGCTCATCTTCGTAAAGAATCTCTTGGAAATAGACCACAAATAGCTCTCCTGATTTGATATTTGGGTGGTCAGATTGTCGATAGAGGTGTTGGAGGATATTGACTGATTCAGACAGGAGATTTTCTGGATTTTCAAAGATGGTTTGGGCGTAGCTGTACAGTTCGTTTTGTGCCAAATCACTTTCATGCTGAAAATGATAGACGGATTCTGGGCGTTTGAGGGGCTTGAGAAAGAAATTTTGGAGACTCTCGCTCAGCATTTCATCTGGCTCAAAAAAAGTAGAGGAGATAAAATTGCGCTCGGCCCGATGTTTATTTCCAACGCGATGAACCACGATTTGGTCCATTTGTAGATGACTAAAATTCACTGACATGGCTTCTGTTTTTTTAAGTCCACAAGTTTAGCAGTTTCTGATGATTTTCTGGCTTTTGAAGCGCTTTTTTTAGTAGGGCGTTTAGAAAACAAAATGGATCAAAAGCCATTTGTCCAATGACATTCTATCGAAGAAACCCTTGTATTGGGCGAAAGTCCAGCGGAAAATTTCGTTTCTTGATGGATAATTCCTAAATTTTGATGGCTATCATGGATATATAGCGCTTATTATATTCCTATTTTAGCGCTACCTCTAATCACTCTAAATACGATCTATTGTTATGGGATTTTTAAATGATATGAAAAAAATACTTTTCGGCGCCAAAGCAGTCAGCAAATCGGCAGCAGAAAAGGCCAAGGATATGGGTAAAGCCGCTGGAGATGAGCTGGCGGAAAAAACAGGCGATATGCTCAATAAAGCTAAAGATGCGGCTGAGGATGTGAGCGAAAAGGTGATGGATAAAACCAGTGATGCCGTAGAACGCGCCAAAAAAATTGCCGAAGATGTAGGGGCTAATATCTTGGATAAAACGGAAGCCCCCCTGGAAAAGGCCAAGGATTTTGTAGAAGACCTGGGTTCCAAAGTACTCGATGCGACAGAAGGGCTGACAGAAAAAGCCAAGAATATGATGGATGATACTGGGGAAAGTGCTCAAGAGCAGACGACCGCCTCCACTAATCAAACATCAGAGTTTGTGGAGGGAGTAGGTGGTCAAGTGATGGATAAAGGCAGTGAGCTACTCGATAAGGCTAAGGGCCTTGCGGAAAATGTAGGCAGTAAGATCATCGACCAAAGTTCTGAGCCGCTGGATAAGGCAGCTGGATTTGTGGAAGGGGTGGGCAGTCAAGTAATGGATAAGGGCAATGATCTGCTGGACAAAGCCAAAGGTGTGGCAGAGGATGTGGGCAGCAAAATCATTGACCAAACTTCCGAACCATTGGATAAAGCAGCAGGGTTTGTGGAAGGGGTGGGCAGTAAGGTGATGGATACGGGAAGCGATCTGCTGGATAAGGCCAAGGGGCTGGCAGAAAATGTGGGCAGCAATATCCTGGATGCTAGTGAAACGCCTATTGAAAAGACCAAAAATTTAGCAGAAGATATTGGAGGTAATATCTTGGAGGGTTCTGGTGATTTGATGGACAAGGCCAAAGGATTGGCTGAAAACTTAGGAAGTAGCATCCTCAGTGCAGGCAGCGATATGGCCAATAAAGCCAAAGATGCACTCGACAATCCAGAGGATACGGTCGATAGCATCATGGATAAAGCCAAAAAACTATCAGACCAAATAGAGGATAAAATAAAGGGCAGCTCTAGCCCTTTTGACGAAGACTCCCCCATTGGTTACGATAATGCCAAAAGTACGCTCGACGATCACGATGACTTTTTCACCAAGGCTGCTCGCTATGCAGACGGCGACTATCACAGTATGGACGCCCCTCCCCCTCCAGAGAAAGAAGGCGAGATGACGATCATTGAAAAATCAGCGCCTAAAGAACTTCCTCCCAAGGAGCCTTTCCAAGGTGATATGTATGCCTTTGAAGATCGCGATAATGACGGTGATCCATTGATTGATGATGCAATTATTGAGGAAGATGACGATAAGTAGCCGTACTTCGGCCTCATACCATAAACTATTTTCCCTATGTTGGAGTGGTCAGAAGATCACTCCAACATCATTTGGGGCAAAATCATTTTAGCTCCTTCTTTAACAGTAGGGACAAAATAAATAGCACAGCCCTCCCGTTTTAATGACATCCAACAAACATACGTATCCATCTTATTTTTTATGTAGACGGTATTGTTGGTTTGCTATAAAAGCATTATATTGCCTCACATTATTGTAATTCGTAGTATAAAATTGAAGCTGAATTCACTCCAATACCCTGGAGATGAGAAAAACGAATAATTGTTTCTAATACACAATGCATACTATGAAAAAGCTCGTACATCGACATCATTTCTTTTAACCTTGTAAGCATTTATCTGAATAAGTGACACCATGTAGTCGTCATTCCCTCGTATTTACGCGCCTGTTGTGTAATAAGTGATAAATGGATAATTAATTGACAGAGAAAGGTTACACATCCGAAACTCCACTACCGGACTAAACTAAGAAAAAAAGCCCAACAGTTAGTAGCAAAGGGGTATCAATACTTAAGCTAAAACGGTATCAATCGTTCGTTTTGGTCATTTGATGCTATTGCTCAAAATTAAACACATTGTATCTAACAATGCGGGAACAAATCTTATAATAAGATGCGATTCCTGCCATTGCTTGCCTTTTTAACAACTTACAAAAGGCGCTACTTGAGCTATTGATGCTTAGGTGGCCCCCCTAAGTTTATGCCCTCTTCGAATGGTATAGGCTCGGGGTGAGGTATGGATTAATGATAAGGTCCCTTGTGGATCTTCAAAGATATTCTTTCGCGAAGGATCAGACATATAACCCTGAGTGTCTCAAAAAAAATTAGGGCTTTGATTAACCGATTTAATTACACTAATCATGGAAAATCTGAAAAAATTTCAGGCAGATCAAGCAAATGAAATTAGTGAGGTAGTAGGTGGAAGACTACGTCCTCGCAATGGCTGGGTATATTATAGCAATGGCCGTTCTGAGCAATTCCTCAACGGTATTGTCGTTTGTCACGATATGTGGCAAGATACGAATGGTAATGGCCGCTACGATCCAGGTGAGCCCATGCACATTCTCTAAAATTAAGAAACAGCTTCAATTCATCTGAGGAGTGCTTGGCACTCCTCAATTGTCTATTTTATGATTCTCATTATCAGCCATGCTTTTGATACGATTACAGACCTGGTTATGGTCTGGTTAAAGCACCTGGGAGCGCAATGCCTGCGTCTTGACCACCCAGCGGCGAATAGCGTCTTATCTATGCAGATAGGCCAGCAAGGTAATGAGATCAGCCTTCAAGTAGGAGATCAGTCGCTCCCTATGGATCGAGTCAAAAAGGTCTGGCATCGACGGGCCAAACTCCATCTGCTCCCCAAAGCCCTTCAGGGTAGCTATTCCAATAGGGAAGTGATTTTGAATCAATTAAAAAAAGAAGAGGACCTCGTCTCAGAAACACTAGAAAAATGGCTTCGATCTAAAGTGGATTATATGGGCTCTTACATTCGCGAAAAGCGCAATAACTTATTGGACGATCTACTGCTTGCGCAACAAGTGGGTTTGGATATCCCCGCCACTTTAGTCACTGGAGATCAAAAACAACTCTTACAATTTCACAATCGCTATCCCAAAATGATCAGTAAGAGTTTATTAGTCCCCCATCTAAGGGATACCAAAGGTCGTTTTTACACCAAAGGAACCCATTTGGTTGACCGACAAGCGATCGAAGCACTTGCCCCAACTTTTGCCCCTTTGCTGGTGCAGGAGTACAAAGAAAAATCCTATGAACTTCGCGTGTTTATTTTCAAAACACGCTGCCATGCAATGGCCATTTTTTCCCAAAATAATGAACATAGCCAAATAGATTGTCGAAAAGACAATCCCAAAAAACCCAGCAGAACCGTCCCTTTTCAATTGCCCCAGAAGATTGAGCAGCAGTTGCTTGAATTGATGAAACTAGGAGACTACGATACGGGATCTATCGACTTAATTGTCGGCCCGGATGGTACTTTTACTTTTTTGGAGATCAATCCGATGGGGCAATTCCTAGCTTTGTCTAGGTCTTGTAATTATTATTTGGATCAACAAATTGCACAATACCTCAGTCATGCCAATTAAGCCACTGACAGAAGATTCCATAATGGGATACTTACCCCTGACTTGGCAAGATCCCGAATTCAGCTCAACTGATTTTGTTCAGGAGCGGGAAGCCTTGAGCATTCGAGTTAAGGTCTTTCAATCCAAAAATTTGAGTCGATCCTTTTTTCACCGTCCTATATCTAAGATGATTTAGCAGATGTTGCCGCAAAATCTACCCATAAAACTATACGCCAATTGTCTTCCTGTAAAGGGGAAGCGGCGCAGCATTATTTGCGATTTGCAACGCGACAAGATCACCTTAATCCCCAATGACCTTTTTGATATTTTAAACGACTATAAAAACCAAACCCTAGCGAGTATCAAAGCAGCATTTGACCTAGAGGATGGCCCAACGATTGAATCGTACTTCGCCTTTCTCTACGAGCAGGAGTATATTTTTTTTACACCCACCCCAGAGCTATTCCCCGATTTAGACATGTATTGGGATGATCCAACCATGATTAATCATGCCATCTTGGATTGGAATGCCTCTTCTGATTACAATTGGCAAAAGGCCATTCGAGAATTGGACGAACTGGGTTGTGGGCATTTACAAATTCGCTTTTACCAGGCGATTGAATGGGCTTTTTTGAACACCTATTTGCAATACATCGCCCAAAGCGAAGCTTCCATCATTGGAATAGAAATTATCCTGGCTTATACGCCCGATTGTACGGTGGAAGCCCTGGTCCAACTGACCAAACAATTTCCAAGAATCAATTCCCTGATCATTCATACAGCCCCAGAGGAGCGTTATTTTCCTCCTGTGCAGGAGACCTTGGGGCATATTCAATTTGTGACCAAAAACTTGGACTCAGCCCGGCATTGTGGACAGATATCCCCACGTTTTTTTTCGATCAATATTCGCAGTTTTACGGAGGCACAATCTTTTAATTCCTGTTTGAATCGAAAGATCGCAGTCGATGTTGATGGTTGGATCAAGAATTGTCCATCCATGTCAACAAGCTTTGGACATATAGATCAAAGCTCCCTTACTGAGGCGCTTTCAAAAAGCGATTTTAAAGCCCTTTGGTCCATTACCAAAGATCAAATATCGACTTGTAAAAACTGTGAATTTCGATACATCTGTACCGATTGTCGGGCCTTCCGAGAGCATCCCAATGATTTATTGGTCTCAGGCGAATAACCACATTTCAATGGTTTACTCAATAAGTCATTGGGATGTGGTTATTCGCCTGAGACCAATAAATGGGAAGCGTGGAGCAAAAATCCCTTAAAACAAAAAGTCATTGAATTTTACGAATTAGCAGAAGCCATTTAAACACCATTAATTTGACCAATTTCCCACATTATCAACAAAAGGATTTAAAGGATTGCGGCCCAACCTGTATCAAGGTCGTGGCCAAGCAC
>JBCBDH010000299.1:0-7489 GCA_038529855.1 Bacteroidota bacterium
CTTGTCCTTATCCTTGCCTTCATACTGCCCAATAAAGAGGTTCAAGGCGTCTTCAGCAGCGAGGTATTGTCCATCCTGTTTTAGACAGAGGGCATATTGAAAAGCGGCCAGCGGAAACTGATCGCGTAGGTTTTTAGTTTGCAAAAACAGCTCTGCTGCTCGACGATAATCTCTTTGTTGGTATAAACACTCCGCTGCTCGGTACAACCATTCCTTTTTATCCTTTTGTTCGTAGGCTTGGAGATAATAGTCCGCTGCATCAGTATAACGTGCTTTTTGGGCCAACTCTTCGGCTAGTTTGACCTGTTTGCGCCATTTGGCCTGTGCCAAGCTTATCTGATTGATGCTGAACAGTACGAGTAGTAGACAAAATAAATGCTTCATGGCATTTCGTGGTTTAGACAGTGGATAAGTTCATAGTACGGAAGTGTTTCTATAGCGTGTTCAGTAAACCTTCGATGACTGGGGCAAAGTGTTGATGTTCCAGTTGCCGAACCTTAGCCGCGATATCTTTGGGCTGATCTTTTGGCTCGATTGCACAAGGCGCTTGGAATACAATAGCTCCTTCATCGTACTGGCTATTGACATAATGTATGGTAATGCCGCTTTCCTTTTCTTCGGCTGCATGAACGGCGCGATGGACATTCATGCCATACATTCCCTTCCCACCGTATTTGGGGAGAAGAGCGGGATGGATATTGACCATCCGTTTGGTATAGCTTTGGACAAGATATTCTGGAATCAACCACAAAAAGCCGGCCAAGACAATAAAATCAATGGAATATGTATCCAAATCTTTTAAAATATCTTCACTTTGATAGAAATAGGAACGCTGTAGCAGAAGGGAGGGGATACTTCGCTGCTCGGCGATATCTAGTACTGGAGCCGAAGCTTTATTAGAAATGATTAGGCTAACTTGTATATTGGGATGCTGTTCAAAATATTCGATAATTTTTAGGGCATTGCTCCCAGTGCCAGAGGCAAAAATGGCGATGTGTTTCATAAATTTTCTCAATCAAATTGTAGAGAGGCAAATCGGTATTTTCGACCCCGCTCTCCATAAATAAGCATCCTTTTTCGCCCCATCTGTTTGCAAATCTTAGGGCGGGTTATAATCTCTGCATCTCGATTATTAAACAGAGGGTAGGTATTGGTGGTCCCGTCCTTGCGCAGTTCTGTGAGCGCAATGATCGAATTTCGGCCATTATAATTGAAGATGCGATCGTTGTTTCTGCGATTCTCGAAATTTCGACTGTTGTCATTGTAGACAAAATAGATCTTATCGCGAACAATGGACATCGCATAGGAAGAGAAGTAGCCAAAATCGTTGGTGGTCACTTGTCTTTTGGGAATCCTGGTTGCCCATTCAATGGTGCCATCTGGACGAATATTGACGACGATAATGTCATTATAATTATAGTAGTAATCGTAGTTGAAAGTACCATAAAAATAATCGCGCTGCACGCGCTCCTGTACAAAAAACTGCTCCGCTACCAATAGCGCTCCTCCGTCGCTGCGCAAGATCAAATCATCCAGCGCATATTGATACAATTCCGCCTGTCGCCTGGTATCACCCTTTCGCTCTGCATTTTTGAGCTTTTCCTTTCTGCGCTCAGAGAGATCCTCCGTAATAAAATCAAAGTCGAAGGTCTTTAGGTTCTTGTTAAACATCTCCTTGGTTCGAGTATTGATCCTGAAAAAGTAAGTGCCTTTGACACTAGAGGTTCCCCGATCAGAGTAAAAGCCCGTACAAACCAAATTGCGATCATTACCTACTCGAAAGGTCAGATCGGTAATGAACTTATCTTCGAAGTCGATGCGGTATTCTTCAACCTCTTCCCCGTCCTTACTGTAGGCAAGAATGATGTATTGATAGGTGGGGCGGCCACGGCGTTCCGTGCGTGAGGCATTCTCATATATGATACCTAGCAAATAGACATTGCCCTCATTATCCATTCGATATTCCTCTACGGAGAAGCGTTCATCATTATAGGGGAGGGTAATATTTCTACTCCAAATTTCTTCAAATTGTTCGTCATACACTCGAAGGGCAAAGCGCTCTGGCTGTCGCTTTTTGTAAGGCAAACCATTATAGATCAGTATCTTAGAACTATCGCGAGAGATGTGATAATCAAAAGTGCCTTCCTGAAACTTGCTTCGGCTATCAATTTCGCCGATCATCCTGAGGTCTCTACGGGGCTGTAGGCTCTTGGAACTGATTTCCTGGGTAAAAAGGTAGTTTTTCTTTTTCGCCTGATTGTTAAAAGAGCTCAATACATACAGCTTGCGGCCAAGCATGATGACATCTTCAAAGTCGAGGTGCTTATTTTTGTATTTGAGATCAATATCCCTGGATTTGAGTAGCCGCAGCTTTTGGTTGTAGGATTCTATATAGATCTTGGTGCGCTTCTTTTTGACCAAGCCCCCCTCGGTTTCTTCTCTCAGGGTGTAGAAGTTATTCCCCAAAGTTCCAATGATTTTGGACATGTAGGTACCCGATGGTTCTCTTAGCTCTTCTCCCCATTCGATGGTAGCGGGAACTTGGTAGGTTTGAGCTACTAAAGGGGCTTGAACCAGCCATCCTATGCAAAGAAATAGGTAATTTAATTGACGCATATGTAACAACAAAATTAGTTGATGTTTCCATATGGGAAACGCATAAGCCTGCACCAAAATTCTAAACAAAATGTTAAGTTTGGCCACTCTTCACCAGCGCAATGGCTAATTGCTGCAAAATTAGCAAAACTATAGAAAAATCAAGTGTTTGGAAGGCTTAAGCTATCCGATTTTAGCTGCCTATCTTGCGGTAGTTGCTGGCATTGGCTGCATCGATCTTATTCATAACGCGCTTGACCTTTGACTTCTGTGGGCTTTCTCCATTTTTGAAAATCTCTACAATTTCATTTCCCTTGGCAATGGAAAACATTTGGATGACCATCGAACTGGGATAGGCTTTGTTGACTTTATCGATTTCTTCCAAAGCCTGTACCATGATGGCCCGGCCAGAAGCAGCATCGGAAGCCATGATGTCCAAACTTTGACGGTGATAGTCATAAAGGGCGCGACGCATCGGGCGCACCCTGGGGTTGAGCATGTTTTCTGTCATCCAATAGCGGTTTCTATTGCTATCCAGAGAGCGCCAGCCTGGATTTTTAGCGGCTACATTAGGTGGAATCGTGCTGACAATATCTACAGCCGTTTGGAAGTAGATTTCTCCACCAAATGGCGAGAAAGAGTCATAATCCAATCCAATGATGTAGAAGGCGTAAAAGGATAAAATAGAGGCTAAGTTATTATTATAACTGTTTTCCGTGTAGACTAGCGGTTGGAACTGCTCGTATTCAAAAGTAATGTCTTTGTCATTATGGGAGAGTAAAATGGTCTCTTCTGCACTGCCAAAGATGGGGCGGAGGGCCTGAATCTGCATTTCAGCTCTAAAGCTGGTCGCCGAAATTTCTTCTTTAATCGTCAATTGAATATTGCCCTTGATGCGCTCCTCTAGTTCAAATACATCTTCTGTCCATTTCTGGTTGTTCAGAAAGTTCTCCATATTCGTCCGTAGATCATCAAATACTGTGGGATCGACGATTTGCAATTGAGGAGTATTGATGGCGACCTTAAAATTTAATTCCTGCGCAAAGCTGTTTCCACTCATCCAAATGACCAGGGCGCATAGTAGTATCTTTTTCATAAGCTAGTTTTAACGAAATTCTTAGCTGTTTTGTAGTAGACAAATTTCTTCGATGATATCCACTGCAACGGCCTTCTTTGACTTTAACTCAAAATGCTTCATCTTATTGTCCGCGTGGATGATGCTTATCTTATTGGTATCGTGATTGAACCCCGCCCCCTTGTCGTTTAAGGAGTTGAGCACGATGAAGTCAAAATTCTTTTTTTGAATCTTTTGAATGGCATTGGTCTGTTCATTATTGGTTTCTAAGGCAAATCCAATATTGAGCTGTCCTGGCTTTTTGCGTTTTCCCAATTCCGCAGCGATATCTGGTGTTTTTTCCAAGGTAATTTGCAGCGCGTCACTTTTCTTCTTGATCTTTTCAGTGGCGACCTGTGCTGGGCGATAATCAGCTACCGCCGCTGCCAAAATCGCAATTTGGCTTTGGGGGTAATGGGCCAGACTGGCTTCGTACATGTCCTGAGCAGATTGTACGGAAATGGTCTCAATATTGGGATGTACTGTACTCAGCTTAGAAGGACCCAGGATCAACTTCACCTTTGCTCCTTCCACGGCTGCCGCCAATGCCAGGGCAATCCCCATTTTCCCAGAAGATCGGTTGCCGATAAATCGAACGGGGTCAATAGCCTCATAGGTAGGGCCTGCGGTGATCAGTACCTGCTGCCCTTTTAGTCTTTGTTTTTGAGAAAAATAAGTCTGTAGGATTGCGACAATCTCCTCGGGTTCGGCCATTCGGCCATCGCCATGCAAGCCACTAGCCAATTCGCCATGTCCCACGGGAATGAGCTGATCGCCATAACTTTCTAATTGCTTGAGGTTGCGAACAGTGGAGGGATGTTTCCACATATCCAAATCCATAGCGGGTGCAAAAAATACGGGACAACGCGCAGAGAGATAACAGGCGGAGATGATGGTATTGCAAAGCCCATTGGCCATTTGGGCCATGCTATTAGCAGTAAGGGGCGCAATGAGCATAACATCTGCCCAAAGCCCCAATTCAACGTGATTATTCCAGCTTTCACCAGAACTGACATCCGAAAAGACTGGATTTTTGGATAAGGTAGCTAGGGTAAGTGGTTGGATAAAATCAGTAGCGGCATCAGTCATCAGTACTTGTACCTCTGCCCCTGCCTTAATCAATAATCGAGTAAGGAAAGCTGATTTATAAGCAGCGATACTGCCCGTTATGCCTAACAGGATTTTCTTACCTTCCAGGCCCATAAGAGAAATTTGAAGATCTGCCAGCTATTTGGCCTAGTCCATCATACGAGGTTTTTCCTCTTTCATGTGGTGGTGAATTTCGCCCTTGGTAAACTCTTCAGTGGCGATAATCACAGGATTGGGAAGACGCTCGTAGAATTTAGAGATTTCGATTTGCTCCTTGTTTTCGTGAATTTCTTCGATGGTATCAGAAGAAACGGCAAATTCTTCGAGCTTAGAGTGCAATTCGTGCTTGAGATCCACAGCAATTTGGGAGGCGCGTTTGCTGATAATCGCAAGTGCTTCATACACATTATCATGATCTCCGATCAATCCTTTGATGTCGCGTGCGCGAATGTTGGCTTCTAAGCCCTGTACTTTTGATTTGATGTCGCTCATCGGCTAAATTCTTTTAGTCGTTTGACAGAATTCTTATTAATATCCCCTACTTCACCTGAGTAAGGACTATCTGGGTAGCGGTTGAGAAAGCGGCCTGAATATTCAGCAGCACTTTCATAACGCTCTTCTTTCTTTTCGTAAATACTATTTTCGGCAAGCAAATAAGCTGCCCTCGTAATCATGTAACGGATTTTTTCGCCATTGGTTGTCTCTGGAAAATCTTTGAGCATATTCTCAAAACTGTGCGTAGCAGATTGGTATTGGCGAAGATTGAAATACAGCTCGGCCTCATTGAATGCCTTGCGTTCCAATTTGCTGCGCATCCGATCAATCAATTTATTGCACTCTGCTACCCTTTTACTAGTGGGGTAAGTATTGACAAATAGCTGAAAATCTTCAATGGCTTTGGCCGTGTAGGTTTGATCTAGTCGAAAACTGGGGGACAGCTGATAGTTGGCATAGGCCGTCATAAAATCTGCTTCTTCCCGAAATTGACTGTTGGGAAAGGTATTGGAAAAGTTCTTGAAATAGTAGGAAGCCAGGATGTACTTCTTGATGTGGTAATGCGTGTAAGCATAATAAAAATAAACCTTTTCTGCTTCTACTTTTCCCCTTAAGCTGTTGATAATCAGCTCAAAAAGTGTTTGTGCCTTTAGGTATTCCTCTGCCTCGTAGTACTCAAAGGCTTTTTTGTACAGGGCATCCGCATCACCGGTCGCCCGGATCTTTTCAAACTCACTTTTGCAGGAAAATACACTCAAACAAATTCCCAGCAAGGCTATAAAAAACAGCTTACTTTTCATAAGTGTGCAAAAATACGGGATTTTGGACATACATTCACTATTTATAATCGCTTTTTTCATCATCATATCAAACGTTGAACCCTGTCCTAAAGTGTGTCACCCTGGCCCATTGGTTGTATAGCTGATGGATTGTCTTGCCGATGACGAGTGCTAAAATGGGAGTCGGCCTTCCTGTAGAAAGGCCGACTTGGGGTACTCTATAAGTGTGTATGTATAAAAGAGTAATCAATACTAATTTTACAGAACTAATCTACTGACCAAATACCTGGTCGAGTAATAATGGAGTGAATACGATACGGTTTTAAAGGAAAGGTGTGTTACGCTGATTAAGTAGCGACTGAACAAATATAAGTTTCTCTCTATTAATATACTGTTTGAACGACGACTTTAAGTTTTTCTTATTGTTCCTTTAACATTTTTGCTTTGATTTGCTCCTCAATAGCAATGGAAAGTATTATTTTAGTCCAAGACTTTGAAAAAGACCGTAAACATCCTTTTGTATGACAAACTACTTTTACCTAAGCATTCTAATGGCAGGCTTATTTACCTGCTCCATTCTCCAAGCCCAGCAAGCTCAATTTGACGACATCAGCGAATCCTGTGGCTTGACCGATAATAATAGAAATATCGGGGTGGCCTTTGGCGATTACAACAACGACGGACATGATGATATCTATGTCTCTCGGCCCATTGGAGAAAATCTATTGTTTGAAGCCCTTGGCGATGGGACTTTTGAGGAAGTTGGTGTTCTAGCTGGTGTCAATGTGGCGGAAAAAACGCGGACTGCCGTTTGGGGCGACATCAATAATGACGGCTGGCTGGATTTGTATCTGGGACAGCTAGATGCGCCTAATCGCCTTTTCCTCAATGATGGAAATGGACAATTTACAGACATCAGCGAAGAGGCGGGGATTAGTGCAGCTGAAAGCAAAACCCGAACAGTCTTGATGGCTGATGTAAATAATGATGGCTGGCTGGATATCTACGATGCTAACTTTGAGCAACAAAATGCACTCTACATCAATCAAGGAAACACCACCTTTGTAGACGAAGTATACAGCTCAGGGGCCACGGATTTTAAAAAGGCCATGGGAGCTGTCTTTTTTGACTACGATAATGATAATGACCTGGACTTATACCTGACACATGATGGGAATGAAGAATTTATTCTCTATCAAAATGATGGCGAGGGGAATTTCCTCGATGTATCCGTATCCGCCAATGCTGATATGCGTGGTTTGGGAATGGGGGTCGATTTTGGAGATGTCAATAATGACGGGTATTTGGATTTGTATGTGACCAATCTGTTGGAAAACTTCTTATTACTCAATAATGGCGATGGCACCTTTACTGATATTGGCCAAGCCGCAGGAGTGGATGATATTGGTATGGGTTG